>NZ_DCBW01000016.1:151197-161285 GCF_002313585.1 Microbacterium sp. UBA1097
ACCGGTGGGAGATCGCCTGCCACTCCGACGCTGCGAGCGTCAGTGGCCAGAAACCGGAACTCATCGTCGGGCGTGGTCATCGCTGTCCGTCCTCGGCTGCTTGGGCGTGGCTTGGGCAATGACACTATTGTGGCCCCGCTCTGGCGGCGGCGACGACCGGGTGCGCGCAGCCGCAGGTCACTCTGCCCGGGATAGGGTCGAGGAACGTGAGCACACTCGACATCCCCGGCGCAATCAATTTCCGGGACACCGGTGGTCTGCCGGCCGGCGTCTCGCGGACGCGGGCGGGTGTGCTGTACCGGTCGGGGAACCTCGCGCGGCTCGATGAGGACGGCATCCGTGCTTTCTCGGGTCTCGGCATCCGTCGCGTCATCGACCTTCGCGACGACGCCGAAGTCGCCGGCGCGCCCAGCCGATTCGATGACCGCGAACTCGTGGTCCAGCGGGTTCCGCTGTTCCTGGGTTCGGTGGCCTCGTTCTTCGTCGAGGACGTTCCGCTCACGGAGATGTATCGCCGCCTCGTGGAGGACTCCGCAGCCCGTGTGGTCGAGGTCGTTCGTGGCGTTCTCGCCGATCAGCCGGTCCTGGTGCACTGCACGGTCGGCAAAGACCGCACGGGAGTCACCGTGGCCATCACGTTGGCAGCTGCGGGGGTCGACCGGGACGCCGTAGTCGCCGACTGTGCGCGGACGGAGGCGCTCTTGCCGCCCTCGCGCAACCGCGACGTGGTCGCGCGCATCCGGCAGTTCCACCCGGAGTCAGTCAACCTCGAGGAACTGGCGACGAAGTCGCCGGCGGCGGCGATGTCGAGGCTCCTCGCGAGCTTGGACGCCGCGTACGGATCGCCGCGAGACTACCTGCGCGCCCACGGCATGAGCGATGACGAACTCGTCGCGCTGGACGAGGTGCTCATCGACTGACGGCTCTCTTCGGCCGCTGCCGCGGGATGTAGTTGCCGTCCGCGAGGCCCGCCTCGATCTCGAACCGGTTGCGCAGCGGGTTACGGCCGGCGAGCTGGTAGAGCAGCGGCATGAGCATCCCATACCGCCGCCATTGCCTGGCGTGGACGAGCTCATGCCGCAGCACGCGCGGGCCGTCGTTGTCGGCAGTGAGGTAGCAGGCGCCGACGCAAACGCCGCCACGCGGGAACGTCCACGAGGGCATGCCGGAAAAGACATACAGCACCGTGTCGTCGGCGCCTCGATGCTGCCGCACCCTGCCGGTGCTCCACACGAACCCCCAGACGAAGCCGATGGCGGTTCCGACGACGGCGCCGGCGCGCGAAACCGAGGAGTCCAGCAGCGGAAGCCAGCGATCCAGTATCCGACCTCGCGCGACGGCTCGCTCCGCGCTAGCCTCCCACCCCGGTGGCGGGGTTGGAATCGGGGTCACGCCACGGCCCCGACCAGGCGCAGGATCGTCGGCATGTCCTCGATCGCGGCATCCGCAGACGCGGGAGAGAACTCTGCGATCGTCGCCCCCGCGAGGGGGAAGCGGTCACGCAGGGCTCGGACGGCGGCGATGACCTCGCTGGCAGTCGGCCCGAACGGAACGGGCAAGGACACCCCTGTCATGACGGAGGGATCGAGGACGTCGAGGTCGATGTGAACGTAGACCCGTGACGCGCCGGTGTCGGCCACAGCGGCGACCAGCGCCTCGGGATCCACCAGGTCCCCGGGCAGCACCCGGCGAATGCTGTGTTCATCGATGTACTGCTGCTCGGCGTCGTCCAGTTCCCGAGTGCCGGCCAACACGAGCCGATCGGGCGTCAGGATGCCGCGGGCAAGTCGGAGCCGATCCGCTCCGTCTCCGAGAGCTGCGCGCAGCACCATGCCGCAAAACGCTCCGCTGGGTGAGGACTCCGGGGTGTTCAGATCGGCGTGCGCATCGAGCCAGACGACCGCAACATCCTCGGCGGCGACGGCCTCCAGTGCACCGAGGGACACCCCGCAGTCCCCGCCGATCACCACCACCGGTTCCGATCTAGCGGCTACGGCATCCCGAACCAGGTCGCGGATGCGTCCGAGTGAGCTGGCGCGACGGATGCCCGTGTCCAGACTTTCACCGGCTTCGACCGGCACCTCCAAGCGGGTGCAGGCCGAAGCCGGGAGGTCGCCCGCGATGGCTTCGGCGCCGTCGATCAGCTGCATCGCGCGAGCCGACCCGGAGCCCTGCCACTGCGGGGCGATGACGAAGTGAGCCATCGGCGAGTTCGATCAGCCTTCGATGGCGGGCTTCGCGGCGCCGCCGGACTTCAGAGCGGCCAGACGAGCTTCGACCTCCGTGAGTTCGCCAAGGTCCTCGAGGCTCTCGAACTGGGCGTCCAGGCTCGAGGCGGCAAGTTCGGTCTTGCCCTGCGCGATAGCTTCCTGGCGGCGTACCTTCTCTTCGAAGCGGCCGAGCTCGCTCGTCGGGTCGAGGACGTCGATCGACTTGACGGCATCGACCACCTTCGTCTGAGCCTCGGCGGTCTTCTGACGCGCGACCAGCTCGGCGGACTTGGCCTTGAGCTGCTCGAGCTTCTGCTTCATGCCGTTAAGGCCGTCCTTGAGCTTGTTCACGACCTCGGTCTGCGACGCGATCTGCGGTGCTGCTGCCTTCGCCGAGTTCTCGGCTGCGATCTGGCGCTGGAGGGCAACCTTGGCGAGATTGTCGAACTTGTCAGCATCCACGGAATCGCCCGCCGCGCGGAACTCATCGGCCTTGCGGCTCGCGGCAAGCGCCTTGTTGCCCCAGTCAGACGCTGACTGCAGGTCTTCCTGGTGGTCGCGCTCGAGCAGGCGCAGGTTGCCGATCGTCTCAGCGATTGCAGCCTCGGCGTCCGCAATGTTGTTGGTGTAGTCGCGCACCAGCTGATCGAGCATCTTCTGCGGGTCCTCGGCCTGGTCGAGCATCGCGTTGATGTTCGCCTTCACGAGGGTGGAGATGCGTCCGAAGATGGACTGCTTTGCCATCGGTGTGTCCTTTCGTCTGGATGTGAGTGGTGATGATCGTGCCTAGAAGCGGCCTCCGCCGCGGCGGCCCCGAGAGCCCCCGCCGCCGAACCCACCGCCGCGGGATCCGCCGCCGAATCCGCCGCGGCCGGAACCCCCGCCGAATCCGCCGCGGCCGGAACCCCCGCCGAATCCGCCGCCCATGGCGCCGCCGAATCCACCGCGCCGCGAACCGCCGCCGCCGGAGAGGATCGAATTGAGCACGATGCCGCCGAGGACCGCGCCCATCATGCCGTTCGATCCACCGCTGCGGGAGCCGCCGTACCCGCCGACGTCGAAGGCCCCCACATCGCGCTGCGCGGCCTGGATCGCCTGCGCCGCGAGCTGCTCGGCGCGCTGCGCGTGCGGGATGGCCTGCGCCGGATCGGAAACCTGGACCTGCTGCGCGGTGGCCAGGCTCGCGCGCGCCTCGGCCAGCCTCGTCCGGGCCTGTGCGCCGACCGCGCCGCGCCGGGCAGCGATGAAGTCGTCTGCAGCGGAGATCTGAGCACCTGCCTGCGCCGTGATCTGCGCGAGCGCTTGCTGGGCTCGCAGCGCCTGGGCCTGAGCATCCCGCGCTGCTTGCAGCACCTCGTCAATCTGCCGGTCCGCCTCCTGGAGTGCGTGCAACGCCGCGAGCGGGCGCTGCTGGGAGGCATCCAAGAGAGCGCGGGCCGACGCGACCTGTTGCGTCGTGCTGGCAGCCACGCTGGCCAGACGCCCATCGGGATCGGGAAGTGCGCGCGCGGTAGCGATGTCGGCCTCGAGCCCGGCGATGACGCTCTGCGCGGTCGTTGCAGCCTGCCGAAGGTCCCGTGCCAGCGTGTCGATCGCGTGCTCCAGCTGCAGTGCTTGGGCTATAGCATCCTCGGCGCCGCGAATCGCGACCGCTGCCTCTGCTGTCTTGCCGGCAGCGAGGTCCTGCCGGGCTTTGGAGAGCGCAGTGTCAGCGAAGGCGATGCGCTCGCGGACCTGCTCGGGGTTGTCAGCAACGGTCGCAATGGCGTCCGGGTGAAACGATGCCTCGAGGTCAGAGAGCGCGCGTTCAGCGCCGGCTATGCCGGCTGAGGCTTCTTCGCGGTCCTGGGCAACGCGCTCGAGCGCTTGCGGAGCGGTGCGCTCCAGCTCGCGCAGTGCTTCGAATTCCGCGGCCTTCTCATCGAGCGCTGCGTTCGCCTTCTTGCACAGGTCGAGAATCGCGAGGTTCCACTCGCGGATCTGAGCCTCAGTGTCGGGTTCGGCATCGTCGAGGCGCTGCTGCAGTGAGAACGCCTCCGTGAGGCTTGTTCGTGCAGCAGCGAGGGTCTTCTCGAACTCGGCAGCTGCAGCGTCGCCGAACTGCGCGCGAGCGAACCCGAGTTCCTGGGTGCTGGTCGTGATGGCATCGTCGGTTGCGACGAGTGCCGATGCGGCGCGCCGCGCGAGCTCGTCGAGGCTCACCGCCTGCGGATCAGCTTTTCGCTTTCGCCGCGAACGGATGACGATCCACAAGACCAGGCCAGCAAGGGCGGCAACCACGATGACGAGCAGCACGACCGCGAAGAAACCGCCGCCCCCGGATCCGCCGGTGAGCGCTGTCTCAAAGCTATCGGCTGCCGTTGTGATCGCCCCGAGGTAGTCACCGGAGCTGAGGAAGGGCTTGAGATCCGCCTCGATTGCCAGCAGTTGGTCTTCGCTCAGAGGACCCGACGAGTCAGCTGAGATGGTGAACTGCCGGGAGTCGGTAGCAACCGCGAGAAGGTACTGGCTTTGCCCGAGCCCGTTGTCATACGCAACGGCATCAGCCCACTCGTTCCTGTCGGACGGATTGGTGAAATCGTCGACGAATACGGCATAGAGATCAACCCCGGTCGACGCGTAAAGATCTGCCAGCCGGGCGTTGGCCGCTGCCTCATCTGACGTGCTGAGCGCATCGACCTCGTCGAGCACGTACGCAGAGTCGAGCGTGACCGGGTCGGTCGCGAACGCGGGTGCCGCGGCGCTGAGCAGCGCCGCGAGCGCGACAGTGAGCGCGCTCGCTACCGCCCCGAACGACCACCGAGTCGGCATCGATTTCCCTCCTGGCGCGCCACAGCCTGCGCCCTTCGATCCTATTGATGCCGTGCGCCCGTGCGGAAGCGCTCCGCGGGGCGCACCGGATCCTCACAGCGTGCGTCGTAGGGTGAGTGCCCGGAAGGCAGGTGCGGTGGTGGATGATCACTATGGAACTGACGTGCTCGCAAACGGCTGGCGCGGCCACGGGCGCTCCGAGAGTGCGAGCGTGCCGGCAGAGCGGGGTCTTGTCATCGAGGTGCAGGCAGACGGATTCTGTGGCGCGGTGACCCAGGCGGATGCCGCGACCGTGGAGCTCGAGGACCGCTTCGGGATGCGACGCAGATTTCCGCTGGGACCCGGATTCCTCCTGGACGGCTCGCACGTCGTGCTCGTCGCTCACCGGCCCGCTGCATCGCGGCAACCCCAGCGCACGGCATCCGGTTCGTTCGCGGCTCCCCAACAGCGGGCGCGCGTCGCCCGGGCAAGCCGCATCCTCGTCGAGGGTCGCCATGACGCGGAGCTGGTGGAAAAGGTCTGGGGAGATGACCTGCGTGCCGAGGGTGTTGTGGTCGAGTACCTCGAAGGAATCGACCGCCTCGCCGCCATGCTCGATGAGGAGCCCCCATCGGCGAGCCGCCGGTACGGCATCCTTGTCGATCACCTCGTTCCGGGCTCGAAAGAGGCGCGCATTGCCGCGGAGATCACCCGCGGACGGCATGGCAAGAGCGTTCTCATCGTCGGCCATCCCGAGATCGACGTCTGGCAATGCGTCAGGCCCGGGTCGCTCGGGCTTCGCGCGTGGCCGACCGTCCCACGCGGCGTCGACATCAAGGTCGGGACGTGCCGCGCCCTCGGTTGGCCGAGCGATACCCCCGCGGACCTGGCGCTTGCCTGGCGTCGGATCCTCGGTGCGGTCGACAGCTACCGGGACCTCGAACCCAGCTTGCTCGGCCGCGTGGAAGAGCTGATCGATTACGTCACAGAACCGCAGTAGGGCACGCCGCACGACAGGTGAATGGAGCGGCACGAGGTTCCCAGCTCGGTGCTGGCATACTAAGAAGAAGGGGTTCTCGCCTCCTTTTGTGTGCGCGAAAGGTCACCAGTGGTTCCCACCTCTCGACAGGATGTCGCGCTCTCCCCTCGGAGAGCCCCCTCCTCCCGGAGATGGCGAGGCGTTCCTCGCGCTCTCGGTGCATGGCTTGCCGACCTGACCTCGCCGCGCGTCGGCGTTGAACCGATCGCATCGGGGACGCTGACAAAGGTCGTCGGAATCTGGGCGATCGGCCGCGCAGTGAACTTCGGGCTGCTGTGGATGTTCTTCGAGATCTCGCGCCTCGCCGACCTGGGATTCGGTCCGTTCGGCATCCACGTGCGCAGCTTTCTCACGTTCCTCACGGGGTGGGATGCCGACCATTACCTCAACATCGCACGCACCGGCTATCCGATCCGGCTTCCGATGGAGGAGGGGATCGTCCAGACCAACGACTGGGCGTTCCTCCCGGTCCTGCCGTTTCTCGAGCGGGTGGGTTCTGACCTCACCGGCGTGAACGAGGGAATCATCGGGGTCATCGTGAGCATCGCGGCAAGCCTCGGCGCGACCCTCGTGCTCTTCCTCCTGCTGAGGCGCGTGACCACGCCGCAGGCATCCTGGTGGGGCATCGTGCTGTTCACGTTCGCCCCGCTCTCCTTCGTCTACGTGCTCGCGTACGCCGAGTCGCTCTTCCTGCTGCTCGTTTTCACAGCCCTGCTCCTCGCGATCAAGCGCCAGTACCTCCTCATCCTGCCCGTGGGTGTGCTCGCCGCCTATACCCGCCCCGGCGTCCTCGCTCTTGCGCTGGGTCTTGGCATCGTGTTCCTGGTGCGGTGGATGCAGCACCGCACCGATCCATTCCCCTGGACCCAGCGCCTCAGCCTTGCTGCGAGCGGGATAGCGATCGCGTCGGCGGGTCTGTCGTGGACCTACATCGCCGATGCCGTCACCGGCATTCCGCACGCCTACGTTCGCACCGAGACCGCCTGGTGGATTCCCCTCGTCGGTACCGGCGACTTCGTGCCGTTGACGCCGTGGTTCCGGTTCTTCGGCACGTACCTCAACGTGTTCGGCATCCTCGTCGTGCTGGCGATCATGGCGGCGTTCGCCTGGTGGATCTTCTCCAAGCCGACGCGCAAGCTGGGCCTGGTGATCGTCGCGTACGCGGCTAGCTACGGCCTCTACCTCTTCGGCGTCTTCCTGCCGCAGCAGTCGACTTTCCGCCTCATGATGCCGCTCTCACCGCTGCTCGGCGACGAGCGCTTCTCATCGACGCAGCATCGCAGGCAGTGGCTCCTGCTGGGCTGTCTCGGTCTGCAGGTGGTGGCGGTGTTCCTGCTGTGGACCATCGGGTATCCGTGACCGGTCGGGCGCCTGCTGTGACATCTCCCCATGAGGCCCCGACGGGATTTCGTCTGAAACCGGTCTCGTTCGTCCGCCGAAGCGGCCGGATGTCGGAGGCGCAACAGCGGGCCTGGAACGAGGTCAGTCCTCGCATGCTCATCCCCGTCGAACGGGATGCTGCCTCAACGAGCATCCGGGCCGAATCGACAATCGACCCGGCGACGGTGTGGGGACGGACGGCGCCACTGATCGTCGAGATCGGGTCGGGCCAGGGGCACGCGATCGTACACGCGGCAACGGCCCGGCCGGAAGCGAACTTCCTTGCTGTTGAGGTCTTCCGCGCCGGCCTCGCGCGCACCATGCTCGATGCCGACCGGGCGAACCTCGAGAACCTCCGACTCGTGGAGGGCAACGCTCCCGAGGTTCTCGAGCATCTGTTGCCTTCGGCATCCGTCGACGAACTGTGGATCTTCTTCCCTGACCCCTGGCACAAGAAGAAGCACGTCAAGAGGCGGCTGGTGACCGCCGAGTTCGCGGCGCTCGCGGCGTGGGTTCTGCGTGCGGATGGCGTTCTTCGACTCGCCACGGACTGGCAGGACTACGCCGACCAGATGGTTACGGTGCTGGACGCTGCGCCGGGCTTCACTCGCGCCTTCGACGGCGAGTGGGCGCCCCGCTTCGACGGGCGCGTGCTCACGGCTTTCGAGCGCAAGGGCACTCGCGCCGGGCGCGAGATCCGTGACCTCACCTACCGGCGGTCTGCGTGAGCAGCCACGCGGATGCCGCGCACAGTGCCCCGCATAGGCTTCCTGCGCTCTCGTGGCGCGTCCTTCCGGCCTCGCTGGTCGTACTGGCAGCTCCAGCGTTCTTCGTCGCGCTGATCCCGTGGCTCGGGTGGACGCTCCTGGCTGCGGGCCTGATCGCGGCGGTCCTGGTGGAGCGGTTCGCGCCCGCTACGGTCCGCCTGACCACACGGGCGGGGGAGCGGTCGGATACGGCCCGGGCCGTGTCTCGCGAGCCCTCGATCGTTCGGGATCTCTCGCTCATTGCGATGGGGATGCTGATCGTCAGTGCCATCCCGCTCAAGGCCGAGCTCGACAACCTCGCCATCGTGCGTTTCGCGGTGGCACTCGGGGGAGCGGTGGCAGTTCCGTATCTCGTCTCACGGTTCGTCTACCGAGATCGGGCGATCGGATTCCCGTGGCGAGGTGGCGGGCGCTGGACGTGGTTTCAGTGGGCGTGGCTTGTGGGCGTGCTCGTGCTCGGGTGGCTCATCCTGCCGTTTTACTTCATCACCTCGGGTGTGTACCTGAACTGGCCGGTGGTTGACACTCCCGACCTCATCGCCCGGCTGTTCGTCGGCGTGGGTGCCGTGGGCATCTGGGATGAGCTCTTCTTCATCTGCACGGTCTTTGTCCTGCTGCTCCGGCACATGCATCCGATCACCGCGAACCTGCTTCAGGCAATCGTGTTCGTCTCGTTCCTGTGGGAGCTCGGCTACCAGGCGTGGGGCCCGCTCCTGACGATCCCGTTCGCCCTCCTCCAGGGCTACATCTTCCTCGTCACCCGCTCACTCGCGTACGTCGTCACCGTGCATCTGCTCTTCGACGCGGTGGTCTTCGCCGTCCTCGTCCACGCCCACAATCCGGGCCTGTTCGACGGGTTCTTTCTCGTCTGATCGTTCACGCGAGTTGGTGTTCGTTCAGGCGAGTTGGTGTTCGCTGGCGCGAGTTCGGCCAGGACGCGGCCGCGCGGGGCTTCAGCGCCCGAGCCGGGTGTCGAGCCAGTCGAACATCCGCTCGTCGGTGAGGAGGCGCGCCAGCGGCTGACAGTGGTAGTCGGCGCCTTCGTCTGCCGTGAAGGGCTGAAGCGTGGCATCCGGCACCATCGCAGCGAGTTGCTCGGACTGGCCCGGCCAGAACTGTTCCTTCTCGGGAGAGGTGATCAGGAGCGGCGTCGTGATCTTCGCGGCATCGTCTGGCTCGAGCCGGTAGCGCAGCATCTCGACCATCGTGTCGTACGGACTGTCCTTCCCGAACGGCTTCGCGCGGAAGTTCCACAGGCGCGAGACCGACTTCGAGTAGCGCAACGCCATCTCCATCCCGCGATCGAACTTCTCCTTCTCGCCCTTCTCGACGAGCTCCATCTCGGACTTCGGGATGCCGGCGCGCCACGACTGAGACACGTCGACGACTCCGGGGTCAGCCACCGCTGCCGCGATCCGGTGTTCGAACGCCAGGGCGCGGGGGAGCCAGTACCCGGCCTGGCTGATGCCGTAGGCCACGATACGGTCGGCATCCACGTCATCCCGAGCAACGAGCACGTCGACGACCGGTGTGATGACAGCCTCCCAGTCGTAGCGGAACGGGATGTCCTTGTCGAACAGCATCGACTGCTGACCGGGGCCGTCGAACATGAGCACGTTGTAGCCGCGCTGGAGGCCGCCGAGGCCTCCGGTTGCCCACATGCTGCTGATCGATCCGTCGCTGCCGTTGACGAGGATGAGGGTCGGTGCCTTTTCGCCGTCCGTGCTCGCCGTGAACAAGTAGCCCGGCATCGTCGTGTCTTCGTACGGGATCGCGATGCGTTCGGCGCGGTATGGCGCGCGGTCGACAAACGCGTCCCATGCGGCCCGGTGGGCGCGGAAGGTGTGCTGCAGCTTGTCGGTATCGCCCAGGGACGCCGCCGCGTTCACGGCGGGGGCGTAG
>NZ_DCBW01000016.1:161579-161982 GCF_002313585.1 Microbacterium sp. UBA1097
TCCCGCGTTCACGGCGGGGGCGTAGGCGTTTGCTGCGCGAAGGTAAGCCGCCGCGGCGCTGGTGCGATGCCCGGCATCCGCTGAGGCCGCGGCCTGACCGGCGAGGCGTTCGCCGAGTGCGCTCCAGGCTTGGTGCCAGCCCTCGTGGTCACCATCCTTCACGTCGGCGATGGTCCGCAGCACCTCGCCGACATCCGCGCCGCCGTAGGGAGCCTGTCCGAGCTGGATTCGCACCTCGAAGTCGAAGTCTTCGCTGTAGAACCCCGTCTCGAAGACGTCGTGCGCGTGCCTGCTGAATAGATTCGCCATCATCTCTCCCCGAGTGCAGTTGGGGGCAGGCTATCGGGGCGAACGCCGCAGCGGAAGTGGTGTGTGCGGACGCGGCCCGCGGAGCCTCCGGCGG
>NZ_DCBW01000016.1:162263-188829 GCF_002313585.1 Microbacterium sp. UBA1097
TCCTCTCGCCGTAACGTGCCCCCGCGCCCTCCCGCCACTCCACGCGCCGCTGCGCGGCCCGCGGAGCCTCCGGCGGCAGGGGCCCGCCTGATGGTGGGTGTAGATACGGCGAGAGGACCGCCCCTTCGGGACGATCCTCTCGCCGTAACGTGCCCCCGACAGGAATCGAACCTGCGACCTTTGGTACCGGAAACCAACGCTCTATCCCCTGAGCTACGGAGGCGTACCGATCGAGATTACCATCGCGCGCCGGGCCCGCCCTGACCACCCCGAACACGGGGCATCAGGACGCGTCATCCGCAGGTCCTCGCGGCGTGCGAGGATACTCCGGTGCATCGCATCGTGACCGCCGAACTGGACCTGGAACTCCGGGCATCCATCGACCTCATTTTCCAGATCGCCGTCGCCCAGCATGCACCTGTCCTGAGCGAAAACCTCACGTTCTCGCAGGGGGATCGGGTCTACACACCGATCGAGATCATCGACCAGACCGGAAGCCGCCTGCACCGCTTCTGCGGCGAGCCGGGAGTGCTCGAGGTTCGCTACGACGCCGTCGTCGACGAGCAGGTGACATCTCGTCCCACGAGCGATCTCGAGGCGATCACCTACCTGCGGCCGAGCCGGTACGCGCAGTCAGACGAGGTGTTCTCGCAGGCCCGGCGTCAGTTCCGCGGTATCAACGGCGAAGACCTCTTGCTCGCGGTGTCGGAGTTCGTGTCCGAAACCGTGACCTACACGCCGGGACTGAGCCTTGGCACCGACTCCGCAGTCACGACCCTGATGACGGGTCAAGGCGTGTGCCGTGACTACGCTCACCTGGTCATCGCCCTGCTGCGCGCCATGGATGTGCCCGCCCGCTACACCGCTTGTTACGCGCCGGGGCTGGAGCCGATGGACTTCCACGCCGTGGCCGAGGCCTTCCTCGATGGCGCCTGGTACGTCATCGATGCGACCCGGCTCGCCGACCGGCGCTCCCTCGTACGCGTCGCGACCGGGCGGGATGCCGCGGACTGCGCTTTCCTCAGCTACCACGGCGGAAACCTGAGCCTCGATCGGATGCGCGTGGACGCCCGAATCTCCTCGCCCGACACGGATGCAGCACCCGAGGCATCCGTCCCCGACCACGCAGCATCCGACGACTTCGCTTCGCTCGTGCAGCTGGCCTGAGCGGCGAACATCCCACCAACGCGCTGAGAATTCGATTGGGCGCCTCTGACCGCAGTTCCCGAGCGGATTCTCGGCGCCGGATCGGATTCTCGCGGCTGAGGATTGCGGAATGAGGGCGGCGGGCCGGGCCACGAGCGGGGGCGCCGGGCCGCCGCGGCAGGGGAGGGGCAGTGCGCGCCTAGACTGGATCGGCCATGAACCCCGACGCACTCTCCGCCGCACTCCTCGCCGTGATCACGCCTCTTGCCGAGGCTCGACGCGACGGCGCGGCATCCGATCTCACAGTCGCAGACCTCCCGCTCGAGCGACCCAAGAACCGCGACCACGGCGACTGGGCCTCCAACGCCGCGCTCAAGCTCGCCAAGAGCCTCGGCGTGAACCCGCGCGAGTTCGCGGCCGAGATCGCCGCGGGGCTCTCGGAGGTGGACGGCGTCGCGAGCGTCGAGGTGGCGGGCCCAGGGTTCATCAACATCCGACTGGATGCCGCGGCCGCCGGCTCACTGGCCAAGACCATCGTCGACGCGGGCGCTGCCTTCGGCACGTCGACGGCGCTCGGTGACCAGGTCATCAACCTCGAGTTCGTCTCGGCGAACCCGACGGGTCCGATCCACATCGGCGGCACCCGCTGGGCTGCCGTTGGGGATGCCCTCGCCCGCATCCTTGCTTCGCAGGGCGCGAGCGTGACGCGGGAGTACTACTTCAACGACCACGGCGCCCAGATCGATCGGTTCGCGCGCAGCCTCGTCGCCGCGGCGGAGGGGCGGCCGGCTCCCGAAGACGGGTACGGCGGGGCCTATATCGCCGACATCGCGGCGCGCGTCACGGATGCCTACGACGGTGACCTCGACGCCCTGGATGCCGACGCCAAGCAAGAGGCGTTCCGCGAGCTCGGTGTCGGGTTCATGTTCGACGAGATCAAGCAGAGCCTGCACGAGTTCGGCGTCGACTTCGACGTGTACTTCCACGAGAACGACCTGCACGCATCCGGTGCGGTCACCCGGGCCGTGGCGCGGCTGCGCGAGCTCGGCCATATCTACGAGGCGGATGGCGCGACCTGGCTGCGATCGACCGACTTCGGTGACGACAAAGATCGCGTTGTCATCAAGAGCGACGGTCAGCCCGCCTACATCTCGGGTGACCTCGCCTACTACCTCGACAAGCGCGAACGCGGTTTCAACCGCTGCATCATCATGCTCGGAGCCGACCACCACGGCTACGTCAAGCGCCTCATGGCGATGTGCGCGGCGTTCGGCGACGAGCCGTATGTCAACCTGCAGATCCTCATCGGCCAGATGGTGAACCTGCTGCGCGAGGGCCAGCCCGTGCGCATGTCCAAGCGCGCCGGGACGGTTGTGACCCTCGAAGACCTCGTCGAGGCCGTCGGGGTGGATGCCGCCCGCTACGCGCTCACGCGCAGTTCCACGGATTCGAACCTCGACATCGACCTCGACATCCTGCAGAAGCGCACGAACGATAACCCGGTGTTCTACGTGCAGTACGCACACGCCCGCACGCACAACGTGGGCCGCAATGCCGCTGCAGCAGGCGTTGACCGCAGCGTGTTCGCGCCCGAGACCCTCACGCACGAGACCGAGTCGGCTCTGCTGGGCGCCCTGCAGGAGTTTCCCCGCACTGTCGCGTTCGCCGCCGAGGTGCGCGAGCCTCACCGCATCGCCCGCTATCTCGAAGAGCTCGCGGGCCTCTACCACCGGTGGTACGACAACTGCCGGGTAATCCCGCTCGGCGATGACCCGATCGAGCCGGTGCACCAGACGCGGCTGTGGCTCAATGACGCCACCGGTCAGGTGCTGCGCAACGGACTGACGCTGCTGGGCGTTGGAGCCCCGGAACGGATGTAACCGATGACGGATGCCGAACACCCGACCGACCCGCTGCCGGACCTGCGCGCGGGGTGGGTGCTCGCGGTTCCCGAGGAGCCGAAGAAGCGCCGCCGGGTGTGGCCGTGGCTCGTTGCAGCTGCTGCTGTGGTCATCGTCATCGTCGTGGTGGTCGTCGTGATCGTGGAGACCGTCCTGCGATCGACCATCGAGGCGGGCATCGCGGACCAGGTGCGGACGAGTCTGGAGTTGCCCGCCGATCAACCCGTCGACGTGTCGGTCGAAGGTGCGCTCACCCTGCAGCTGCTCACAGGCAGTCTCGATGATCTCCGACTCTCCTCCGAAGACGTCCCGCTCGGTCCCACGACGGCGGACGTCGACGTCGCCCTGCGGGGAGTGAGCACGACGGCGCCCTATACCGTGGGTGCGGGAGTAGCCACGGTGACCCTCGACCAGGCCCAGGTCGCAGCCCTCACTGACAGCGTCGCGCAGATCGACATCGTCGAGCTCACGCTGGAAGACCCCGCGATCGTCGTCGGAACCGAGCTGTCGTTGTTCGGGTTCGGCATCCCGATTTCGCTGTCGCTGGTGCCGAGCGCCGAGGCCGGCGAACTCGTGCTTCGACCCGACAGTTTGCAGGTCAGTGGACTGGCAGTCACCGCCGACGGGGTGCGCGACCAGTTCGGGTCTCTCGCCGACCCGATTCTGCAGGACTGGCAGATCTGCGTCGCGCAGTACCTCCCTGCCGGAGCGACGCTCACTGCGGCATCCGTCACGGGCGCGGAACTTGTCGCCACGTTCGACATCGACGGACGGACGCTTAACGAGGCCGCCTTGCAGCAGAACGGCACCTGCTAACGAACTCCGCCGGTTGTGCCACATCTGCTCGACTCCCGGCAGATGTCAGACAACCGATATCTGAAATCAGATCGACATCTCTCCGGCGCGGGAGCGAAACGCGTCCCGCCTAGCCTCGTGGTGCCAACACCGGAAGAGAGTGCTCCATGACAGTTCGCATGATCATCGACACCGACACTGCGCAGGATGATGCGTTCGCGCTCTTGATCGGGCTGCGTCATCCCGCCGCACAGCTGGAGGCCGTCACGATCAATTACGGCAACGTCGCGTTCGACCAGATGGTCGAGAACGCGCTGTACACGATCGAGGTCGCAGGGCGCGGCGGGCAGGTGCCCGTCTACGAAGGGGCCAGGCTTCCGCTGCTGGCACCGTTCGACGACTCGTCGTACGTCCACGGGACTGACGGCTTCGGCGGTGCGGGATTCCCCCGCGCACGCCAACGCGCCGAGACCGAGAACGCCGTGGTCGCGCTCCTTCGCCTCGTCGCGGCCAATCCGGGTGAATTCACGATCATCGCTCAGGCGCCGCTGACCAACCTGGCCCTGGCAGCCGCGGCAGATCGGTCCTTCGCGGGAAACGTGAAGGAGCTGATCATCATGGGAGGTACCAATAATGCGGCGGGGAACATCACGGCGGCCGCTGAGGCGAACTTTTTCCACGATCCCGAGGCGGCGGCGCTCGTGCTACGGGCGGGTTTTCGCACGACACTCGTGCCGTGGGATCTGGTGATGCGCCAGGGGGTGTTCGACCTCGAGAAGCTGTCACAGATCGAAGCACTGGACACGCCAGCCTCCCGGTTCTTCGTACGAGCAAACCGGGGCACTCTCGCATACAACAAGAAGGCACACGGCATGGACGGAAGCACCCACCCCGATTCCATCGCCGCCGCCATTGCCGTGGAGCCCCGGATCGTGACCAAGGCGAGCGACTACTATGTGGACGTCGAGACCGCGCGCGGCATCGCAACCGGTTACTGCCTGGTCGACTCGGTCCGTCGATCTGGTCGCGAGCCGAATGCGCGCGTGATCGAGGAGATCGACGAAGATCTGTTCTTCCAGACCATGCTTGGCGTCCTCTCGTGAGCGTCCGGCCCTGGCGGGGAGAAGGATTGTGATCGCCCAAACGCTCGCGAAGAGAGATCGCCGCATGCCCCTCGAGCCGTTGTCCCTCACCGTCGGTCAACCTCTTCGTGTCGCGGTGTACAACAGCATTTCCCGAGCGATCCGCAACGGGACATACCCCCTCGGATCGGTGTTGCCCAGCGATGCAGAGTTCTGTGCAGCTCTCGGCGTAAGCCGGCCGGTCGTACGCGAAGCGATGCTGCTCCTCGAAGAAGACCGCTTGATATCGACGCGTCGGGGGATCGGCCGTTTCGTGAGCGATGCGATTCCCAGGATCGGCTTCGAGCGCGTGCGCGGACTCGAGCTTCTTCTCAGCGAATCCGTCGGTGCGATCACGGTGGGCCGGGTCAGCCATGAAGTTCAGCCGGCGTCTGATTTGCTTTCTCAGGCCCTCGCGCTCGATCCATCCGCCGCGGTGTGGACGTGGGAGTCGGTGTTGCGGCGCACCGGAACAGAGCTCGCACTCACGTTCGAGGCGGTTCCCGCAGCAGGTTCTGCCTTCTCGGATCCCGCGACAGACTCCATGCCCGAAGCCACCGCGTTGACGCGGCTCCTCGCATCCGTCGACCCGTCCTACGTATCGAGCACCTGCGATGTTTCCGTGGGCGTCCTCGGCGATCACCGTGCCGATGCGCTCGGCGTCGACCCCGATACGAGCGCGCTGATCCTCACGCAGCGTGTTTCCTACCGCGGCGCGGCAGTCCTTTTTGCCAAGAGTGTCGTCCTGCCTGAGGCCGGCACCATCTCGCTCCAGCAGAGTGCGTGATGGCGGCTGGGGCGCCCCTGCTGATCAACCTGCACTCGCACCTCGAGGGGCGGGTGCGGCCGAGCACGGCAGCAGAGATCGCGCGAGAGCTCGGGATGCCGGATGCCGACAGGGACTGGGAGGCGGCGCTGCAGCTGGATCGCCCCGCAGACCTCACGACCTACCTCGTGAAGGTCGTTGCGACCTTTCCGTTCTTCGCGCGTCTCGACCTGCTGGAGCGGATCACGCGGGAAGCCGTCGAGGACGCCGCCGCCGACGGTGAGGATCACCTCGAGCTGCGGTTCGGCCCCGCCTCGCACGCCTCGACGCTGGCAGAGCTGGATGCCGTGATCGCGGCGATGTGTGGGGGAATTGCGGCAGGCATTGCAGACACCGGGATCTCCGCCGGTGTCGTCGTCGCGGCGCTGCGCAGCGACTCCACCGAGGTGAACGAGGCGGTGGCCAGGGCCGCAGCTCGCGCGGCCGGGACGGGCGTGGTCGGATTCGATCTTGCCGGAGACGAGATGCTCTTCCCCGGTCTCGCGCGGTATCGGGACGCCTTCGCCATCGCGCGCAGCGCGGGCCTGGGCATCACGTGCCACGCCGCCGAGGCGGCATCCGGGCGCGCAGCTCAGCAGGCCGTCGAGCTCCTCGGCGCTACCCGCATCGGCCACGGAGCGCGCATCGCGGAGGAGCCGGACCTCATCGGCTGGTTCATCGAGCGCGACATCGCGATCGAGGTGTGCCCGACCTCGAACGTCTACACCGGTGCTGTTTCGGCCATGACGTCCCATCCTGCGGCGCGATTCGCCCGCGCCGGTGCCCGCGTCGTGCTCGGAGATGACAATCCGCGCCAGACCGGTTCGCTGCTGTCGAACGAGGTAGCCGTGCTGCGCGGAGACCTCGGGTTCGATGACGCCATGATCGAGGCGCTGGCGCATCACAGCGTTGACGCGGCGTTCGTTCCCGACGGGGTGAGACGGAGCTGGCGCAACCGGCTCGAAACCACGCCGGAACACGGTGCGCAGGCCTGAGCGTGCAGCCAGCGGATTCCCGGGCGAGGATACCCGGTGCCCTAGACTGACCGGAGTGTCTCGGCGCGTGCGCTGACCGCCCGAGACCTGCTCGCGCCGCTTGTTCGGCGCCGAAGACTTCACCGATTGGCTTCTGCGTGTCCGCCCACCCGACTTCCGCCCCGGCCGTGCCGGCGTGGCTGGACGTGCCGTCGGACCCCAACGACCTGGTCGATGGCGTGTGGCCGACGGATGCCGCGCGCGATGCCAGCGGCGAACTGGTCGTCGGGGGAGTGAGGGCGTCAGCGCTTGCCCGGGACTACGGCACGCCGCTCTATGTACTGGACGAGAGCGAGGTGCGCGCTCATGCATTGCGTGCTCGTGAGGCGTTCTCGTCCGCTGCGGCGCGTCACGGGGTAGCGGCGCGGGTCTATTACGCCGGGAAGGCGTTCTTGAGCACAGAGGTGGTGCGCTGGGTCACCGATGCCGGCCTCGCTGTCGACGTCGCCAGCGGTGGTGAACTCGCCGTCGCCGTGGCAGCAGGTGCCGACCCGGCCCGGATCGGGGTGCACGGCAACAACAAGAGTGTCGCCGAGCTCGAGCAGGCGGTCGCCATCCGTGTCGGCTCGATCGTCGTCGACAGCTTCCAGGAGATCGAGCGTCTCGCTGCCGTCGCGGAAGCTGCCGGCGTCGTCCAACCCGTGCTCATTCGTGTCAATAGCGGTGTCCACGCCGAAACCCACGACTTCCTTGCCACAGCGCACGAGGACCAGAAGTTCGGGTTCACTCTCGCCGACGCAGCTCTGGCGGCGGCGCGGGTACGTGAGATCGCCGGGCTGCGGCTGATCGGTCTGCACTGCCACATCGGTTCACAGATCTTCGGTACCGCCGGTTTCGCCGAGTCGGCAGCCCGCATCGTGGGGCTTTACGCAGATCTGCAGGGTGGTACGGATGCAGCCGAAGACCTCCGGGTCCTGAACCTCGGCGGCGGCTTTGGCATCGCCTACACCCGTGCCGATGCCCCCACGACGATCGAGGTTCTCGCCGACGGGATCGCCGACGCCGTGGCCGCCGAGTGCGCCGCGCGCGGCATCCGGATGCCGAATCTCGCCTTCGAACCGGGCCGCGCGATCGTCGGGCAGGCGGGGGTCACCCTCTATACCGTCGGGACGACCAAGGCAGTCGCTCTCGAGGACGGTCTCGAGCGTCTGTACGTGAGCGTGGACGGCGGAATGAGCGACAACGCGAGGCCGGCGCTCTACGGCGCTCAGTACAGCGCGCGCCTGGCGTCCCGGGTCAGCGACGCGGCGCCCCAGCTGGTCCGCGTCGTCGGCAAACACTGCGAGTCCGGTGACATCGTCGTGGATGCCGAATACCTCCCCGCCGATGTGGCGCCCGGGGACCTCCTGGCCGTCCCCGCCACCGGCGCGTATTGCTTGTCGCTGGCCAGCAACTACAACTACCTCCCGCGTCCAGCCGTCGTGGCGGTTCGTGCCGGACGCTCCCGCGTGATCGTGCGCGGTGAGACCATCGATGACCTGCTGGCGCGTGACGCCGGCATCCTCCCGACCGAAAGGACGGCATGACCGACTATCGCCGCCTCCGCGTCGCGCTGCTGGGCGCCGGGGCCGTCGGCTCCCAGGTCGCCGCGCTGCTGCGTCAGCACGCCGACGAACTGGCAGACCGCGCCGGAGCCCGCCTCGAACTCGTGGGCATCGCCGTGCGCAATCCTGATGCGCCGCGCGACGCCGACCTGCCGCGCGAGTTGTTCACGACGGATGCCGAGACCCTCATCCTCGGTGCCGACATCGTCATCGAACTGATGGGCGGGATCGAGCCTGCCCGCACGAACCTGCTGCAGGCAATCGGTTCGGGCGCAGATGTCGTGACCGCCAACAAGGCGCTGCTTGCCACGCACGGCCCGGAGATCTTCGAGGCAGCCGACCAGGTCGGCGCGCAGGTCTACTACGAGGCTGCAGCGGCGGGCGCGATTCCCATCATCCGGCCCCTGCGCGATTCGCTCGCCGGCGACCGGGTGCAGCGCATCATGGGCATCGTCAACGGCACCACCAACTACATCCTCGACCGGATGGACACCGAGGGTGCCGACTTCGGCGAGGTGCTCGCGCAGGCGCAGGCCCTGGGCTACGCCGAGGCTGATCCGACGGCGGATGTCGAGGGTTACGACGCCGCGCAGAAGGCCGCGATCCTCGCGAGCCTCGCCTTCCACACGTCGGTGCCGCTGGAGGCCGTTCACCGCGAGGGCATCACCGCGATCGACAAGCCGATGATGGATGCCGCACGCAAGGCGGGTTATGTCATCAAGCTCCTCGCCGTCTGTGAGCGGGTGTCGAACGGCTCCGGGGACGCCATCTCGGTGCGCGTCTACCCGGCCCTCGTGCCTCGCGAGCACCCGCTCGCGAGCGTCCACGGTGCGAACAACGCTGTGTTCGTGCAGGCCGAGGCCGCCGGGAACCTGATGTTCTACGGTGCCGGAGCGGGCGGCGTGCAGACGGCATCCGCGGTGCTCGGCGACGTTGTCTCGGCAGCGCGCCGCCACATTGCCGGCGGCGTGGGTGTCGGCGAGTCGACCCGCGCGAACCTGCCGATCCTGCCGATTGGGCACGTGACTACCCAGTATCAGATCACCCTCGAGGTCACCGACGAGCCCGGTGTTCTGGCGACAGTGGCCGGCATCCTCAGCGAGGGCCGCGTCTCGATCGCGACTGTCGAGCAGTCGGTGGCTGACGCGTCAGCCGACCCGCTCGCGCGCGTCGCCGCCGACCCGACGGGCGTTGCCCGCCTCGTGATCGGTACCCACAAGGCATTGGAACAGGATCTCAGCGAGACGGTCGAGCGCCTTGCTGACAGTGACGTCGTGGACCGGGTCGTTTCGGTCCTGCGAGTAGAAGGAGATTGACGTGGCACACGTGTGGCGCGGAGTCATGAACGAGTACGCCGATCGCCTGGGGGTGACGGCGGAGTCGACGGTCGTCTCGCTCGGCGAGGGCGGCACGCCCCTCGTCCCGGCCCCGGCGCTCTCGAAGCGCACGGGAGCCCAGGTCTGGGTGAAGTTCGAGGGTATGAACCCGACCGGCTCCTTCAAGGACCGCGGGATGACCGTGGCCCTCTCTCGAGCCGTCGAGCACGGCGCCAAGGCCGTCATCTGCGCCTCGACGGGCAACACCTCGGCATCCGCTGCCGCCTACGCTGCCCACGCCGGGATCACGGCGGCAGTACTGGTACCCGAGGGCAAGATCGCCATGGGCAAGCTCAGCCAGGCTGTTGCGCACAACGGTCAGCTCATCCAGATCCGCGGCAACTTCGATGACTGCCTCGAGATCGCACGCGAACTCGCCGACAACTATCCGGTTCACCTCGTGAACTCGGTCAACCCCGACCGCATCGAGGGGCAGAAGACTGCGGCCTACGAGATCGTCGAGGTCCTCGGCGATGCGCCTGACTTCCACTTCATCCCGGTCGGCAACGCCGGCAACTACACCGCCTACTCTCGCGGGTACCGCGAGGAGGCCGAACGTGGTGTCGCCACGCGCGTTCCTCGGATGTTCGGTTTCCAGGCCGAGGGAAGTGCTCCGCTCGTGCGCGGTGAAGTCGTCAAGAACCCGGAGACGATCGCCACCGCCATCCGGATCGGAAACCCGGCATCGTGGGAGCTCGCACTCGAGGCGCGCGCGGCAACCGATGGCTGGTTCGGCGCGATCGATGACGAGCGGATCCTTGCCGCGCAGAAGATCCTCGCCGGTGAGGTCGGCGTCTTCGTCGAGCCGGCCTCCGCGATCAGCGTTGCGGGCTTGCTCGACCGTGCCGAGGCGGGAGTGATTCCGACGGGGTCCACTGTCGTGCTCACCGTCACTGGTCACGGACTCAAGGACCCGCAGTGGGCTCTGCGTAATGCTGACGGCACGGAAGCCCGGCCGACTGTCGTGGACGCGACCACCTCTGAGGTGGCCTCGGTGCTGGGGCTCGCGCGCGCAGGGGCAACCGCGTGAACGCAGCCCGGGTTGCCGAACGGTCGGTCGTGGTGCGCGTGCCCGCGACCAGTGCGAACCTGGGTCCCGGATTCGACACACTGGGGCTCGCGCTCAGTCTCTACGATGACCTGGTCGTGACCTCGCTTCGGGAGCCGGGCCTGGACATCCAGGCCCAAGGCGAAGGCGCCGACGAGATTCCCCGCGACGAGTCCAACCTTCTGGTGCGGGCAATGGCCTACGCCTTCGAAGCCGTCGACCGCCCCATGCCCGGCCTGCGTCTGCGGGCGCGCAACACGATCCCGCACGGCCGCGGCCTCGGATCTTCGGGTGCGGCAGTCGTGGCGGGCATCCTGGCCGTCAAGGGACTGCTGGAAGGCGATGTCGAGATCGGGCCCGACACGATGCTGCGCCTGGCAACAGAACTCGAGGGGCATCCCGACAACGTCGCACCCGCGCTGTTCGGCGGTCTCACGATCGCGTGGATGGACGAGGCGATGCCGCAGCACAAGAAGCTGCTGGTGCATCGCGGCGTTTCGCCCGTGGTGTTCGTTCCGAGCTTCACGATGTCAACGAGCGTTGCCCGCAGTCTCCAACCCCTGCAAGTGCCACGAGAAGATGCAGTCTTCAATCTCTCACGGTCGGCGCTGCTGATCGCGGCTCTCACGCAGAGCCCCGAGCTGCTGCTTGCCGCCACAGAAGACAAGCTGCACCAGAACTACCGCGCGCAGGCGATGCCCGAAACCGACCGGTTGGTGCGAACGCTGCGTGAGCACGGCTTCGCTGCCGTCGTCTCGGGGGCAGGCCCGAGTGTGCTGGTCCTGGCCGACGGGCCGGGTCGTCGCCTCGAGGCTGCAGCCGTCGCAGAACAGGTCACGGACACCCCGTGGGAGGCTCACATGCTGGCCGTCGACGTCAAGGGTGGTACAGTGAAGGAGCACGCGGGGGGTTCCACGTACTCGTGAATCTGGCCCCCGCCGCATATCTGCGAAGCCTCCGCAATTCCCTCGATCACCCGAATCCGGACATATCTGCCCGGAAGGAATCGAGGAGAGGCAGATGAGCACGAGACGCTGAGTCCCGCTCAGCACGTCGAGCCCATCGCGGCGGCTTCTTCATCCGTGCGGATCCGCACATCATTCGATTCACCGCACATTAGGTACACAAGGGAGTACTCGTGGAGTCCATCTCCGAGGTCCAGACCGACGCGTCCGAGAGCGACGCTGTCGACCAGACCACCCCCGCGGCCGAGGAGGCCGCCACACCGACCGAAACCGCAGCTTCGGAGGCATCGACCGACGAGGCAGCACCCGACGCAGGCGCGCCGGCAGCCGAGGCAGAGGCCGACGCTCCGGGATCTGAGGCAGAGGCAGCGGAGCCCGCGGCAGCCGAGGCACCCGATGCTGCTCCGGCTTCCGAAGCCGCCGCGGCGGCACCCGCGGGCGAGGCTGCCGAGCAGCCCGCCGCCGACGCTCCGGCAGATGCAGCAGACGAGGCAGCCCCGGCGGAGGAGAAGCCCGCGGAAGCGCCGGCCAAGCCGGCACGCAAGCGTGCGCCTCGCCGGGCCAAGAGCACCGACGTCGCCGCCGAAACGACGGCTGACAAGTCCGCCTCTGAGACGCCGGCAGAGACGCCGGCTGAGCCGCAGGCCGAGAAGCCGGCTGAAGCGTCGAACGACAACTCCGCGGACCAAACCACGGACAAGCCCGCGGACGAAAACAAGAGTGCGGACAACAGCGACGCACCCGATGCCGCGTCAGCCGAGGCCGCAACGACCGACGAGTCGGCGACGAATGCCGAGTCCTCCGACGACGCCAGCGAGGAGTCCACACCCAGCCGCAGCCGCAGCCGCAGCCGGAGTCGTAGCCGCAACCGGGCATCCGGGGGCAGCGGCAACGGAGCGGGTAACAACGGCAACGGCAACGGTGGTTCTTCGGGCGGTGCCGAGCAGTCGGCGTCGACCGGTTCTGATGACGACAGCGGTTCGTCTGGCGGTCGTGGCCGGCAGCGCAACAAGCGCCGCGGTCCGAACCAGAACGACGAGTTCGAGCCCGAGGTCGGCGAGGACGACGTCCTGATTCCGATCGCCGGCATCCTGGACGTGCTCGACAACTACGCGTTCGTCCGCACGACCGGCTACCTTCCCGGCCAGAGTGACGTGTACGTCTCGCTCGGCCAGGTCAAGAAGTACAACCTGCGCAAGGGTGACGCCGTCGTCGGCGCTATCAAGCAGCCCCGCGAGGGCGAGCAGACCGGCCGTCAGAAGTACAACGCCCTCGTCAAGGTGGATGCCGTCAACGGCCTGTCCGTCGACGACGCCGCGAACCGCGTCGAGTTCGGCAAGCTCACGCCGCTGTACCCGCAGGAGCGCCTGCGCCTGGAGACGGCGCCCGAAAAGCTCACGCAGCGGATCATCGACCTGGTGGCCCCGATCGGTAAGGGCCAGCGCGGCCTCATCGTCGCGCCGCCCAAGGCTGGCAAGACGATCGTGCTGCAGCAGATCGCGAACGCGATCGCGACGAACAACCCCGAGGTCCACCTCATGGTCGTGCTCGTCGACGAGCGGCCCGAAGAGGTCACCGACATGCAGCGCACCGTGAAGGGCGAGGTCATCGCCTCGACCTTCGACCGTCCCGCCGAAGACCACACGACCGTTGCCGAGCTCGCCATCGAGCGCGCCAAGCGCCTCGTTGAGCTCGGCCGTGACGTCGTCGTGCTGCTGGACTCGATCACCCGCCTCGGCCGCGCCTACAACATCTCGGCGCCGACCTCTGGGCGCGTCCTCACCGGCGGTGTCGACGCTTCGGCGCTCTACCCGCCGAAGCGCTTCTTCGGCGCTGCTCGCAACATCGAGAACGGCGGATCGCTCACGATCCTCGCGACCGCGCTGGTCGAGACCGGTTCGAAGATGGACGAGGTCATCTTCGAAGAGTTCAAGGGCACGGGCAACAGCGAGCTGCGTCTGAACCGTCAGCTTGCCGACAAGCGCATCTTCCCCGCGGTGGATGTCAACGCGTCGAGCACGCGCCGCGAAGAGATGCTGCTCTCGCCCGATGAGGTCAAGATCACCTGGAAGCTCCGTCGCGCTCTCGCGGGCCTGGACCCCCAGCAGGCGCTCGAGGTCGTGCTCGGCAAGCTCAAGGAAACCCAGTCCAACGTCGAGTTCCTCGTGCAGATGCAGAAGTCGATTCCGGCGCCGACCTCCAACGGTCACGGCGCTGGCGGACACGGTCACGGGCACGAGAACAGCATCCGCTGACCCGGCGGCATCGAGATGGCCGAGCCGGCGATGTTCGACTCCGTCCGTGCGCTGATCGACGAGCACCGCGAGGTGCAGATTGAGCTGTCCGATCCGGCGGTGCACGCGGACCCCGCCCGCGCAAAGCGGGTCAATAGGCGGTACGCGGAATTGAGTCGGATCGTCGCTGCCCACGATGCGTGGGTGGCGGCATCCGACGACCTTGTCGCTGCCCGCGACCTCGCGCGCGAAGACGGCGCCTTCGCCGAAGAGGTCCCGGCCCTCGAAGAGCGCCTCGCCGACACCCAGGAACGGCTCCGACGGCTCCTGATTCCGCGCGACCCGGATGACGCGCGCGACGTGATCATGGAAATCAAGCAGGGCGAAGGCGGCGCAGAGAGCGCCCTGTTCGCCGCTGATCTGCTGCGGATGTACCTGCAGTATGCCGCTTCGAAGGGGTGGAAGACCGAACTGCTCGAGCGCAACGAGTCAGACCTCGGCGGGTTCAAGGACGTCCAGGTCGCCATCAAGGGCTCCTCGAGCGATCCGGCGCAGGGAGTGTGGGCCCACCTGAAGTACGAGGGGGGTGTGCATCGCGTCCAGCGCGTTCCCGCCACCGAGTCACAGGGGCGGATCCACACGTCGACCACCGGTGTGCTGGTCTTTCCCGAAGTCGACGAGCCCGAAGAGATCCACATCGATCAGAACGACCTGAAGATCGATGTCTTCCGCTCGTCAGGTCCGGGTGGCCAGTCGGTGAACACGACGGACTCCGCGGTGCGGATCACGCACCTGCCAACCGGAATCGTGGTGTCGATGCAGAACGAGAAGTCGCAACTGCAGAACCGCGAGGCTGGGATGCGCGTGCTGCGAGCCCGGCTGCTGGCCAAGCAGCAGGAGGAGCGGGATGCCGCGGCATCCGATGCCCGGCGCTCGCAGATCCGAGGGATGGATCGCTCCGAGCGCATTCGCACGTACAACTTCCCCGAGAACCGCATCGCCGATCACCGTACCGGATACAAGGCCTACAACCTTGATCAGGTGATGGACGGTGCCCTCGAGCCGATCATCGCGTCGTGCATCGCCGCCGACGAGGAGGAACGGCTCGCGGCTCTGGGGTCAGGCGGGAACTGATTCCCCGCCACCCGGTTGGCCGCATAGCCCGCCCCGACGGTCTCTACCGCGCAACGATGGCCAGGCCAATCGGGAATCGCGACCCCTTCGAATCCGATGCCGCGACGATCGCGCACGAGAAGCCCGATCGCGAGGACCGCTGACATGAACGCTGTTCCCGCCAACAGCACCAGACTCGACGGACCTGCGGCCTCGTAGATGGTGCCGTCGCGGTACGACACATCGGCTATCGAGATCATCAGCGTGTCGAACACGTTCCCGCCGATGATGTTCCCGACCCCGAGGGTCAGAGCGCCCATCCGGACCGCCGCGATGAGGGTGATCAGTTCGGGCAGCGAGCTGATGGCAGTGGTCACCGTGAACCCGGTGACATCGCTCGGCCACCCCGTCGCCGCCGCAACTCCCAGCCCCGCGCGGCCGATGACCCATCCGGTCCCTGCCGTGACGAGGGCGAGTCCCGCGAAGGTGACCCACAGGCGGGGGAGAGATGTCGTCGGCTGCGTCGTGTCATTGTCGTCAACCGTCTGCGACGTCCGGCGCGGACTCCACATCTCGTCGGCCCGCATCCGTCGCAGCAGAAACAGGCTGTAAACGTAGATCACCGGGATCAGAAGTGACAGCGGGTGAATCCATCCCCACGAGAGGGTGGGTGTCGCGTAGGCGATCACCGGAATCGTCAGCAGTGCGACGAGGGTCAGAGATTGCCCGAGATTCTCGAGCGAGGCCGCGGCGTGCTCGAGGTTCGCGCGCCGGTAGAGGAGGTCGGCCACCGCCAGCCAGACTGTCTGAATCGCCACCCCGCCTACCGGGTTGGCAAGCGCGAACCCGGCATCCCCGGCGAGCGCTCCGGTGATCGTGGTGATGATGCCGGTCAGCGAGGTCACCGCGCCGAGGAACACGGCTCCCGCGATCGCACGCCCTATTCCGGTCCGGCCCGCCAGCTCGTCGGCAGTGCGAGCAAGACGGGTACCGGCGAACCAGAGCACGACGATCGAAGCGGTGAGTGCAACCGCACTCTGCCACAGTCCCCACGTCCCGTCCACGGCGCCCCTTCCGCGATTCGCAGCCACACACGGTAGCAAGAGGAGCGCACAGAGCCGCAGGCCTTGACTTTCCCGGAGCGGCGCCGCACGGCATCCTGTCGCTGCGTGGGTCGACGCGCTACTGTCGGGGCGTGGTCATGTTCCTCATCCGCGCCCTGATCTTCGTGCTCTCCGCAGCTGTCGGGCTGATCGCCGCCGACCTGCTGCTTCCGGGCTTCCGCATCGACTGGGCGGACTGGTGGGGCTTCATCCTTGCGGTTCTGATCTTCGCCGTGCTCCAGAGCATCCTCTCGCCGTGGATCGCGACAGTGGCAAAGCGAAACGCACCCGCCTTGCTCGGCGGGATCGGAATCATCTCGACCCTCGTCGCGCTCGTGATCGTCGTGCTGATCCCCCGAGGCGGTATCAGCATCGGTGAGCCCTTCGTGCTCACCTGGATTCTCGCGCCCGTCATCGTGTGGCTGGTCACTGCCCTCGCGACGTGGCTGCTGCCGATGGTCTTCATCAAGAAGAAGGTCGAGGAGCGTCGCTCCGAGAAGTAGCGAGAGCCGCCGCCGGAGGCGGCAGACAGTGGGGGAGACATGGACGTCATCGTCACCGCGGGCACCATCATCACGATGGATCCAGCGCGCACCCGAGCAGAGGCTGTCGCCGTTTCGGACGGGCGCATCGTCGCGGTAGGAACAGCGGCTGACTGTCAGCAGGCGCTGCCCGGGGCGAGAGTGCACGATACGGGCGCCGCCGCTCTGCTGCCCGGGTTCGTCGAGCCGCACTCGCATCCGGTTCTCAGCGGCATGGCGACGATGCCTCCGGCGTACTGGATCGCGCCGTGGTTCGCGCCCACGTGGGATGACGTCGTCGCAGCCTTCCGGAAGGCCATCGACGAGACGCCCGCTGACCAGCCGCTCGCGTTCTTCGGCTTCGATGGCCTGCTGCAGCAGCACGCCGATCCGACAGCGTCCGAACTCGATGCGATCTTCGGGAACCGCATGGTGATGGTGTTCGGCAACTCGGGCCACACGTCCTATGTCACGACCGCGGTCCTTGAGCACCTCGGTTGGGTGAAGAACCCGCCCGAGGACCCCGTGGGTGGTTTCTTCGGCCGTAATGCCGACGGCTCCCTCAACGGCGTGGCCACCGAGATCCCCGCGGCGATGGCGCAGGCAGCTCCCGTTCTCGAGGCGATCGCCAAGGGGCCGCATCCGCTGCAGGGGGCCGTTGAGTACTACGTGCTGCTGTCATCAGCGGGGATCACCTCGACCTCGGAACACACGTACAAGACCGAGCTGAAGCCTGCGTACGAAGCTCTTGCCTCGCTCCCCAATAGCCCGCTCAGGATCTCGCTGTACCACATGTCGACGGAGGCCGACTGCGGAGATCCGTTCACCTCAGCTGCCCCCGACGACATGCTGCGCAAGCAGGGAATCAAGCTCTGGGCCGACGGATCGCCGTGGGTCGGCAACGTCGCGATGAGCTCGCCGTACCTTGACACCGAGGTCACCCGAGCCGCGGGGATCGCGCCCGGAATCCCCGGCGAGAAGATGATGAACTACACCCGCGACCAGCTTGACGCGCTGCTGGAGGCGCACGTCGGCGAAGGGTGGCAGATGGCCTTCCACGCCAATGGTGACATCGCGATCGACATCGTGCTGGATGCCTTCACGACGGTGCTCGGCCGCCACAACATGATCGAGAGCGATCACCGCTGGCGGATCGAACACATCGGCGGTGCGCGCGCCGACCAGTTCGCCCGGATGGCCTCGATCGGCGCCGTGCCCTCGATGGGCCCCTTCCAGTTCTACTACTGGGGCGATCTGCTCGACGGGGGCATGTTCGAGCCGGCCGTGGGTGGGTCCTGGCAGCGATTCCGGGATGCCTTCGACGCGGGCCTGCCCGTCTCGTTCCACAATGACGGTTCTGTCACGCCTCCCACGCCGCTGCTGAACATGCAGGCTGCAGTCACTCGCCGGTGCTCGTCCGGAATCCTGCATGCCCCCGAACAGGCAGCGACGCTGGATGAGGCGCTGCGCGCACACACGGTCAACGCCGCGTTCGCTCTCGGGCGCGAGCATGAGATCGGCTCCATCGAGGTCGGCAAGCTCGCTGACTTCGTCGAGCTCGATGCTGATCCGTATGCCGTGGTGCCCGACAAGATCGGTGCCATCGGAGTCCTCGGCACATGGCTCGGCGGCTCTCGCATCGATCTCGGGGAGTTCGCCGCGGCATCCCACCAGGTCGACGACGCCGCGTTCGCGCAGTTGCGTACGTACGGCGTGCCGGCGTGCTGTCACCTTCCCGGAGCCGACGCGTGAGCGCTGCCTCCGCTGTCGGCGCGGGAGTCTCCCGTCGGCAGACGGCGCTCGCGATCCCGCTGCTGGGGATCATGGGTGGGGTCCAGACCGCTGATCCCACGATCGCGAGCACGGCGCTGGTCGAGTCCGCTCGCGCGCTGCAGATGGATGCCGGACTCCAGGCGATCGCTGCCAGCGTGTCAACCCTGATGCTTGCGGCTACCGTCATCTCCACCGGCCTCCTCGCCGACCGGATCGGCCGGCGTGTCCCATGCCGGCGAGGGGCTCACCTCGCCGCTCACGTGGGCACCGCTGGCCTCGGGTGCCGCGCTGCTGGCCCTCTTCGCTGTGGTGGAACTGCGCGGCGCGCATCCGTTCTTCCCGATGCAGCTGTTCCGCAATCCCGGTTTCCTCGCCGCGCCCAGATTCAGGCACGTACGTACGCACGCACGCACGCACGCACGAGCGAAGCCGCCCCGCGCGAAGTTCGCAGAAAGGCGTGAAGTTCGCACAATTGTCGCGGCATCCTGCGAACTTCGTGCGATTCTGCGAACCTCGGGGCCGGTGGCGCCGCGCACGACCGGCGTGAGAGTCAGATCTGGTAGTCGGGCATGGTCAGGATGGCGCGGGTGTCCATGCCGTCCTTGCGCTTGCGGGCTTTCGCCGGGATGCCGGTGAGGATGCTGTCTGCCGGCGCATCCCGCGTGACCACGGCGTTCGCGCCCACGACCGAGCGGTCGCCGATCGTTATCGGGCCGAGGATCTTCGCGCCGGCGCCGACTGCCACCTCGTCGCCGATGGTGGGGTGGCGCTTGCCACCCTCGCGCTGCCGTCCTCCCAGCGTGACCTGGTGGTAGAGCAGCACGTCATCGCCGATCTCGACAGTCTCGCCGATGACGACGCCCATACCGTGGTCGATGAAGAAGCGCCGACCGATCTGCGCGCTGGGATGGATCTCGATGCCGGTGAGCCAGCGGGTGAGCTGAGATCCCGCCCGCGCGAGGAACCGCGCGTTGTGGGTCCACAGCCAGTGGTTGACGCGGTGCGCCCAGATCGCGTGCAGTCCCGAGTAGAGCACCGCAATCTCGAGGCCGCTGCGGGCAGCAGGGTCTCGAAGCTTCGCTGCGGCAATGTCTTCACGGACACGGCCGATGACGTGGCGCACCCCCACGCTCAGTCCTCGCGCAGGTGCTCGAACAGTGCCGTCGAGAGGTAGCGCTCGCCGTTGGAGGGAATGACCACGACGATGTTCTTGCCCGCGGCCTCGGGTCGCGCCGCGACCTGAAGAGCAGCCCACACTGCAGCACCGCTGGAAATCCCAACGAGGATGCCGTCCTTCGTGCCCACGGCGCGGGCGGTGGTGATCGCGTCGTCGAACTCGACGTCGATGACCTCGTCGATGACGCCCTGATCGAGGATCTCGGGGATGAAGTTCGGGCCGATGCCCTGGATCTTGTGGGGGCCGGGGCGACCCTCGGTCAGCAGCGGCGAGTCCTTGGGCTCGACGGCGACGATCTTGACGCCGGGCACGCGCTCCTTGAGGACCTGGCCGACGCCCGTGATCGTGCCACCCGTGCCGATACCGGCAACGAAGTAGTCGACCTTGCCGTCGGTGTCACGCAGGATCTCTTCAGCGGTGGTCTTGCGGTGGATGGCGGGGTTCGCCTCGTTGGCAAACTGCTTGGCCAGAACCGCACCCGGCGTTTCGGCGGCGATCTCCTCGGCCTTCGCGACAGCGCCCTTCATGCCCTGAGCCGGGTCGGTCAGCACGAGTTCGGCGCCGTAACCCTTGAGCAGAAGCTTGCGCTCGGTCGACATCGACGAGGGCATCGCCAGGATGACCTTGTAGCCGCGTGCCGCGCCTACCATGGCCAGCGCGATTCCGGTGTTGCCGCTGGTCGCCTCGACGATCGTGCCGCCCGGGGGGAGCTCGCCCGAGGCTTCGGCGGCATCCACGATCGCAATGCCGAGGCGGTCCTTGACGCTGGATGCGGGGTTGTAGAACTCGAGCTTTGCCAGCACGGTGCCATCGACGCCCTCCGCGACGCGGTTCAGGCGGACGAGCGGGGTGTTTCCGAACGCACTGGTGATGTCGTTGTGGATGCCGGTCATTTCGGGGCCTTTCGGGCGACGTGGGTGACGACCATTCAGCTTAGGCGAGCCTCACCGGCAGGGGCCCGATTGTGACGAAGAACGTCCCGGGGTCCTAGGCTTGGGGCGCTCATGCCTGCCCAGAATCTTTCCGATGACATGCGTCCCCGCGAGATCGCCGTGTCTGTCGCGGACGCCACCGAGACGCTCACTGCTGCCGGGATCGCGGATGCCCGCGTGGATGCCGAGCTGCTGCTGGCGCACATGCTGGGCGTGGGCCGCGGTGAGCTGCAGGCAGCCGCCCTTCGCGGCGACACCCTGGACGAGGCATCCGACGCGCGCTTCCGCGAACTGGTGGCGCGCCGTGCGAGTCGGGAGCCGCTGCAACACATCACCGGCACCGCGCCCTTTCGCCACCTCGAGCTGCGGGTGGGGCCGGGGGTGTTCGTACCGCGGCCCGAGACCGAAACGCTCGTGCAGATCGCGCTGGATGCGCTGCTCGCGGCAGCTTCACCGTCACCGATCGCCGTCGACCTCGGCACCGGCTCGGGGGCTATAGCCCTCGCGCTTGCGACGGAGGCTCCGCACTCCCGAGTCTTCGCCGCCGAGAACGCCGTCGATGCCTTCGTCTGGGCCAAGGAGAACTTCACCCACGTCGGTGCCGAGAACGCCAAGCTCGCCTTCATCGATCTCGCGCGCGCCTTTGCCGACCTCGACGGGACGGCGTCAGTGGTCGTGAGTAACCCGCCGTACGTGCCGGATGCCGCGGTGCCCCGTGATCCCGAAGTGCGGTGGTTCGATCCGCCGACCGCCCTCTATGGAGGAGCAGATGGCCTGGACATCGTCCGGCAGGTCAGTGCGACGGCGCTTCGCCTTGCTCACCCGGGCGGGATCGTCGCGATCGAGCACGGTGAGAGCCAGGGCGCTGAGATCCGCGAGCTGCTGAGCGCCGACGGCTGGCGAGCGCCCGCCACCCACACGGATCTCACGCGCCGCGATCGAGTCACCACCGCGCTGCATCCGTAGCCGCGCGGGCTTCCCGCCGCGCTTCCGCGCTTCCCCCAGCGTCCGCGCTTCCCGGAATAGCCCGCCGCTTCCGTAGACTGAGCAGGCCATGTCCGACATCTTCGACTGCCGCGACGACGCCCAGCTCCTGCCCGGCATGAGACAGGCGCGCCAAGCGATCGGCAGGGGCGCCCTTGTCGTCATCCCCACCGACACCGTCTACGGCGTGGCCGCCGACGCCTTCAGTGCTGCTGCTGTGCAGCGGCTGCTGGATGCCAAGGGCCGCACTCGAGAATCGCCACCGCCCGTGCTCGTTGCGGGAACCGCCATGGTGCGCGCACTCGTTGCCGACCTGCCGGAGCCGGTGGAGCGACTCATCGAGAAGTTCTGGCCGGGAGGGCTCACGATCGTGCTGCCCGCTCAGCCTTCGTTGACCTGGGATCTGGGGGAGACCCGCGGCACCGTTGCGGTTCGGATGCCCGATCACCGCATCGCTCTCGAACTCATCGAAGAGACCGGTCCGCTCGCGGTCTCCAGTGCGAATCTGACCGGCGAGGCGGCTGCCGTCGACGTGCTGAGCGCACACCAGATGCTCGGTGACCGGATCGACGTCTACCTGGATTCGGGCCCCGTCGCCACGGGAGTCCCTTCGACGATCCTCGACGCCACGGGACTGGCGCGACGCGAGCCGGGAACCGCGCGAATCCTTCGGATCGGCGCCGTGAGCGCCGATGAGATCCGCGAGGTGATCGGCGATCTGCTCGAGGACCCCGCCGCACCGGTCGAGACGGATGCCGACGACGCCGGATCCGCGTGAAGCAATACCTGTTCGTCGTTATCCTGACCGCGACCATCACACTCGTGTTGGCGTGGGCGGTGTGGCAGTTGAGCATGCGCTACAAGCTCTACCCCGGCATCCGCGAGCGAGACGTCCACAAGACCCCCACGCCGCGCCTGGGCGGTGTCGCCATGTATCTCGGCATCGTCGCGGCGTTCCTGGCGTCGTCGCAGCATCCGTTCTTCTCGATCTTCTGGGCAGACCCCGCTGCGGTGTGGGCGATCCTCGGCGCAACGACGCTCATCGTGCTCGTCGGTGTTGCCGATGACATCTGGGACCTCGACTGGATGATCAAACTCGGCGCGCAGTTCGCTGCGGCGGGAATCATCGCCTGGTTCGGCAAGCTGCAGATCCTCTCGCTGCCGATCGGCGGGCTGACCGTCGGCTCGAGCTGGATGAGCTTCGTGCTCACGGTCCTGTCGATCGTGATCGTCATGAACGCCGTCAACTTCATCGACGGGCTCGACGGGCTCGTCGCCGGTGTCGCCCTCATCGCCAACGGGGTCTTCTTCGCGTACTCGTACCTGCTCGTCCGAGACGCCGGCGCGACCACCTACTTCAACCTCGCATCCTTCATCGCCGCAGCGCTCATCGGGGCCTGTATCGGGTTCCTTCCGCTGAACTGGACGCCCGCGAAGCTCTTCATGGGAGACAGCGGAGCCCTGATGCTGGGCCTGCTGATGGCAGTGTCGGCCATCGCGATCACCGGTCAGATCACCCCGTCACAGCTCGATCCCGACAACTTCGGAAGGTCGCAGCTGCTCGGCGCGTTCATCCCGATCCTGCTGCCGATCACGATCGTGCTGCTGCCGCTGCTGGATTTCGGTCTCGCGATCATCCGTCGTGTCGGCGCCGGGAAGTCGCCGTTCTCGCCCGACCGTAAGCACCTGCACCACCGGATGCTCGACATGGGCCACAGCGACCGTACGGCAGTGCTCATCTTCTATGCCTGGACGGCGATCATTGGCCTTGCGATGCTGCTGATGTACATCGGAACCGCATCCGACTGGCCGGGGGAGTACCTCCTCGGCGTCGGGTTCGGAGTCGTCGGCGCTATCGCCTGCCTCGTCGTCACCCTCATGCCCCCGGGGCGCCGCCCCGCACCCGTCACCACCGCCCAGGAGGCCTCGTGAGCACCGTGTCAAGCACCCCGATCCTGCGCGCGATCCTTCGGTGGGGTGGGATCGTCGGGGGAGTCATACTTCTCGTCGCCGGCGCCGTTGGGTTCATCGTCGCCGGGGCGCCCGGCCTGTGGAGCGGAGTCCTCGGAGCGCTCATCGGTGTCGTTTTCCCGGCGTTGACCGCCGTCACCATCCTTATCGGGAACATCTGGTTCGGCACTGTCCACTACCTGGAGATCTTTTTTGGGGTCGTCCTCGGCGGTTGGATCGTCAAGCTCATTCTTGCGATCGTTCTGTTGGTCGCACTCGTGGGACAGCCCTGGGTCCAGCCGATCGTGCTGTACTTCTCGCTCGTCGCCGCAGCCGTGGGCTCGCTCGCTGTCGACCTCGTCGCGCTTGCTCGAATGAGGTTGCCCGCAGTTTCCGACGTGCAATTGCCCGGCGGCGAGCACGGGTCTGGGTCGAACAGCGCTTCTGACATTTGATAGGCTCGTCCATGTATCCCGGCTCGACCCCCGCGAACTTCGCAGGGTTCAACGGTGAGCACTGTCCTTTTCTTCACACCCGCGCAGTAGCAGGCTGGCGCGAGAAGCTGGAGCCAACCCGTTGACTCAAGCAATCACGATCGTTGAGGCGGCGGGAGAGAACGACTTCCACCCGCCCTCGATCTCCGATTTCTTCCCGCAGATCCTCTTGTTCGAGGGGACCCCGTTCGCTTTTACTCGGATCAACCTGGTCCAGGTTCTTGCGACACTCGTGATCGTGCTGATCATCGTTCTCGGTACGCGTCGGATGACTGTCGTTCCCGGTCGATTCCAGGGCGTGATCGAGTTCGCCTTCGGGTTCGTGCGCGAGCAGGTGGCCTTCCAGGTCCTCGGTGAGAAAGACGGTCGCCGCTTCCTGCCGATCCTTACCGCGCTCTTCTTCGGCATCCTCGCGATGAACCTCACGGGCGTCATACCTTTCTTGAACATCGCGGGAACGTCGGTGGCCGGAGCGCCGTTCGTATTCGCGATCATCGCGTACGTCCTGTTCGTGTATGCGGGTTTACGGCGTCATGGTTTCCGGTTCTTCAAGAACGCCCTCATCCCCAGTGGGGTGCCGTTCTACATCGTTCCGATCGTCGCCGTCATCGAGCTCATATCGACGTTCATCGCGCGCCCACTGTCGCTGTTCCTTCGACTACTCATGAACATGATGGTCGGGCACCTGATGCTCGTCCTGTTCTTCTCCGCGACACAGTTCTTCCTGATGAACTTCGATTGGACGAGCGTCTTCGCTGCGGGAACGCTCACGCTCGGCCTTGCCTTCACCCTTTTTGAAATCTTCGTCGCCGCACTGCAGGCGTACGTCTTTACGATCCTCACCGCGGTCTATATCCAGCTCGCGGTAGCGGAAGAGCACTGACGGGCGGCCGACCGGCCTCCCGCCTCACGAAAGGAAAACACCAGTGGACTCAACGACGGTTCTCGCCGCGATCAATGGCAACATCGCGACGGTGGGCTACGGCCTCGCCGCCATCGGGCCCGCCATCGGCCTGGGCATCATGATCGGCAAGACGATCGAAGCTACAGCACGACAGCCCGAGCTCGCGGGTCGCCTTCAGACGACCATGTTCATCGGTGTGGCGTTCATTGAGATCCTGGCGCTCATCGGTATCGCCACGCCGTTCATCTTCGCGGCTGTCTGATCTCGGCGATCCATCGATAAGGAGGCAAGATGCTGTTCGCTCTTGTCACAGCGGCTGAGGAAGGCCAAGACGTCGGTAACCCTCTGTTGCCTGCGTACTACGACATCATTTGGTCGGGCGTATGCATGCTCGTGATCGTTCTTGTCGTGTGGCTCTATGCGTTGCCGCGAATCACGACCGTGCTCGATGCCCGCTCGGCTGCGATCGAGGGGAACATCGCCAGGGCCGACGAAGCTCAGCGTCGGGCTGAGGCGATGCTCGAGGAGTACACCGCGAACCTCGCCGACGCGCGACGAGAAGCAGGGGAAATCCGCGATGCGGCTCGTGAGGACGGCAAGAAGATCCTCGTCGAGGCCAAGCAGAGTGCAGCGGCGGAGGCCTCACGCCTCACCAGCGCGGCCCACGCGCAGATCGACGCAGAGCGGCAGGCGGCGGCGGTGGCACTGCGCACCGAGGTCGGCGATCTCGCTCTCCACCTGGCCGGGAGCGTGATCCAAGAGACACTCTCGGACGAGGCGAAGGCGAAGGCTGTCGTGGATCGGTTCATCGCCGACCTCGACGCGCCCGAGAAGGCGGCCACGTAATGGGGCGCGCGACGAACGAGGCTCGCGAGGAACTGACCGCGGCGCTGGACGCCGCTGAAGATGTGAATATCGATGTCGCCCGTGAGTTGTTCGCCGCGGCCCGTCAGATCTCCGCCTCCACGCAGCTCAGCGGAGCCCTCGCCGACTCTGCTGCGCCCGCGACGGCCCGTGAAGCCGTGGTCACCGCGATTTTCGCACCCGTCGTGTCGGCGACGACCACTGCGTTGCTCGCAGCGGCTGTTCGACTTCGCTGGTCTGCGGCCGAAGACCTGATCGATGGAGTCGAGGAACTGGCGATTCGCGCAGCCGCGTCGACCTCGTCCGCAGACATCGACGATGAGTTGTTCGAGTTCTCCCGAGTCGTCGCTGCAGAGCCCGACCTCGAGTTGGCGCTCGGCAGCAGGCTGGGTGATGCTGCGGCGAAGGGCGAACTCATCACAAAACTCCTGTCCGGTCGAGTCAGTGCGGCCACAGAGCTCATCGCTGCTTCCCTCGTGCGGCACTCACGCGCGCGGCGGGTGCGGCAGCTCCTTTCGCGGGCGATTCGAATCGTCGCGGATCAGCGGGGACGAACTGTCGCGACCGTCGTGGCCGCGGCGCCGCTTAGCGCCGACCAGGCGCTGCGGCTCAGCGAGATGCTCAGTCGTCGCTACGGCAACCGGGTCTCGCTCAATACCGTCATCGACCCCTCGGTCGTCGGCGGTCTTCGGGTGCAGATCGCCGATGACGTTATCGACATGAGCGTGTCCGCACGGCTCGCTGACCTCCGTCAGCGACTGGCGGGCTAAGAGACTCCCGCC
>NZ_DCBW01000016.1:189137-189360 GCF_002313585.1 Microbacterium sp. UBA1097
AGACTCCCGCCGATCAGGCGAAGACTTCGGGGCAATGCCCCACGAACGAAGGAAGACAATGGCAGAACTCTCCATCAGCCCCGATGCGATCCGCGACGCGCTGAAAGACTTCGTCGCCGCATATGAGCCGTCCGGAGCCGCAGCGACTGAGGTGGGAACCGTCGTCGACGCCGCGGATGGCATCGCCCATGTCGAGGGGCTCCCCGGCGTCATGGCCAACGAG
>NZ_DCBW01000016.1:189708-189946 GCF_002313585.1 Microbacterium sp. UBA1097
GCCCTGAACCTCGACGAGCACGAGATCGGTGTCGTCGTCCTGGGCGACTTCGCCGGCATCGAGGCGGGTCAACAGGTCACGCGCACGGGCGAGGTGCTCTCGGTTCGCGTCGGTGACGGATACCTCGGTCGCGTCGTCGACCCGCTCGGTAACCCGATCGACGGTCTCGGTGAGGTCGCCACGGAGGGTCGCCGCGCTCTCGAACTGCAGGCACCGGGCGTCATGCAGCGCAAGAGCG
>NZ_DCBW01000041.1:0-7588 GCF_002313585.1 Microbacterium sp. UBA1097
TGCTCCGGTGCGTTGCGCCAGCCGGGCGACGACCTCCGGCACCTTCCCGGCCGTTGTCGCCCGATCGTAGGCGCCTTCACCCGTGACCACGATCGTGTCGGGCGTAAGGAGCCTGGGCAGTCCGATGAGTTCGGCCACATAGCGGGCGCCGGACACGATCTTCGCACCCCAGACGTGCATAGCGAACCCGGCTCCACCGGCGGCTCCCGCGCCCGGCACGTCCGGCGGCGTCCCCATCTTCGCAGCCCACGCCGCGAGCGCCGCATCAGCCTCGGCGATCTCGTGGTCACGCAGACCCTTCTGAGGGCCAAAGACAGCGGCAGCGCCCCGAGGACCGCACAGCGGAGTGTCGACGTCGGCGAGCACCATCACGCCGCCCGAGGGCAGGGAGGCGAGCCCTGACAGGTCGACGCTCGCGACATCCCTGAGGCCGCGAAGGCCCGGCGCGATCGGCTCGCCATCCGCATCAAGGATGCGTGCACCCAGGGCGCGGAGGATCCCGGCCCCGCCGTCCGTGGAGGCACTCGAACCGAGACCGACCATGATGCGGGATACGCCGGCTCGCATCGCATCGACGATCGCCTCGCCCACCCCCGTGGTGTCAGCATCCCAGGGACGCAGACGACCCTGTAGCGCTTCGATTCCCGAGGTCGACGCCAACTCGATGACTGCGGTAGCGCCGCCCCACGAACCCTCCGGAGGCACGAGCACCCACGCGCTGTCATGGCGCTCACCGTCAGCGCCTGTCGCCCGCATCGGCCGCAGCGTGGTGCCGGGGATCGCCGCCAAGAACGCGTCGAGCGTCCCTTCGCCGCCGTCAGCCATCGGACGAACGATCACCTCATCGTCGGGCCTTGCCCGGCCCCAGCCCCGCGCCAACGCGTCAGCTGCACGCCGCGCCGATACCGACCCCTTGAAGCTGTCGGGCGCGATCACAATGCGCCGTTTCACGGTCACGCCGCGAGTCTACGGATCTTCGCGAGCGCGGTAGCTGCGCGCCGCAACCCCACACCAGCGACACCTCCCGCCGATAGCCTCGAGGCGTGACCACCGCGCGCCACACCATCCATCAGACGAGCGTCATCGCGGCGCTTCTCGACGGTGTCTACGATGGCGAGACGACCGTCGGCAGCCTTCGCCGCCGCGGCGACTTCGGAATCGGCACCTTCGAAGGCCTCGACGGCGAGCTCATCCTTCTCGACGACACCTGCTACCGCATCCGCGACGACGGCACAGCGACGGTGGCCGCCGATGGCGAAGGGGTGCCCTACGCCGTCGTCACGCGCTTCAAGCCTCACCTGAGCTTCGAGATCACCGGGCGGCACACGCGGGCAGAGTTCACGGCACTCATCGACGAGAGGCTCGGCTCTGCCAACTACATGTACGCGGTGCGGGTGGACGGCGTCTACGAGCGGATGACGGTGCGTGCCGTCCACGTGCAGCAACAGCCGTACCGCCCCCTCGTGCAGGCAACGGCAGAGCAGAAGGTGACGGAGTTCACCGATGTCTCGGGCACCGTCGTGGGCTTTCGAACGCCGGCGTTCGAGGAAGGTCTGTCAGTTCCTGGCTACCACGCGCACGTGCTGCTCGATGAGCGCCGCAGCGGCGGACACGTGCTCGATCACGTCATACTGCGCGGCAGGGTGCAGGTGTGCGTGGGAACCGATCTCCACCTCGAACTCCCCCGCACCCCCGAGTTCGCCCGGGCAAACCTCGACCCGGAAGACCTGCGCGAACAGGTCGACCGGGCCGAGTCCTGAGGAGGTCGATCAGCGCACCGTCACGGATGTCGTGACCGGCGTGGGATTGGCGAACAGGTCGAGGACGGGGCAGTGGGCGTCGACGACCTGGCGCAGGCGCTCGTAGTCGGCGGCGCTCGCGGTGCCGCCCACGTCGATCGCGACGCGCACCGCAGAGAAGCCGGGGCGCACCGTCTCGTCCTTGCCGAACAGTCGCGCGGCATCGAGGTCGCCTTCAGCAGTCACCTCGATGTGATCCAGCGGAATGCCGAGGGCGTGGGCGTAGAGGCGAAAAACGACCACCTGACACGCGGCGATCGCGCCGAGCGCGTACTCGACGGGGCTTGCAGCTGAATCGTCACCGGCAAGCGCGGCAGGTTCGTCGATCACGAACTCGTGTCCGCCGGCACGGATTCGGGTCGCAACGGCTCCCTCGCCGGTACCGCGGACGCGATAGGTGAGGTGCGCGGCCGTGCGGTCGGCGTCGATCCGCGATCCCCAGGCGGATGCTGCAGCATCCAGTCGGGATGCGCGCTCGACAGCAAGGTCTTCGGAGGTGGGGGCGAGAGTTGTCATGACGCGACGGTAGTCCCGGTCAACGCATCCAGCGAACTCAGTCCGAAACGCAGGGTCACGCGAGGTCATATACCGTCACACCGCGTCAGCCGCCGTCACGCGACGCAACACTCCTTCACCCAGGTCACGCCTCGCGGGTGATCGTCACCTTCACCGACATGTCGCTCTTGAAGGGCCCCGCGTACACGCCCCGCACAGGCGGCACGTCGTTGTAGTCGCGGCCGCGTCCTACGAGCACGTGACGGTCTCCGATCTCGGTGTTGTTGGTCGGGTCGAAGCCCTCCCACGATCCCGAGAACCACTCCACCCAGGCGTGCGACTCTCCCTCGACGGGCACCCCGACCTCGGCGTTGGCATTCGGGTGCAGGTATCCCGAGACGTAACGGGCGGGGATGCCGACCTCACGCAGCGCCCCCAACACGATGTGCGCGATGTCCTGGCAGACGCCCTTGCGCGCCTCCCACGCTTCAGCCCCGGTGGAGTGGACGCCCGTCACGCCGTGGACGTACTCGACGGCATCCCCGATAGCCATCGCTATAGCGTGGGCGGCCTGGCCCGGCTGATCGTGCTGCGCAGCAACTGCCCGGGCTATCTCCGCAACCTCCGGATGCGGCTTGGTGCGCGAGGTCTGCCCGAGCTGCTCGACGACCTCCACCGAACGCGCCGCCTCCCGGCGCAGCTGATCCCAGGTCATGTCTGCGTGCTCGAGCGGACGCGGCCGCACCTCCACGAGGGAGCGAGCGGTGAGAGTCAGGGAGGCGTGCGGCGACAGGATGTCGAACGAGGTCACGCGCGTACCGAAGTAGTCCACGTACTGATTGACCGACGTCGACGGTTCGATATCGAGCGACGCGCTCAGCACGAACTGGCTGTCGGTGGAACCCGGCAGCATCCGCGCCTCGTTGTAGGAAGCCGAGACATCCCCCTGGTAGGCGAAGGCCGTCTGATGTTCGATGCGCAGGCGCTTCATGAGATCTCTCCGATCCAGCTCGGCTCAGCCTGCGTCGGGAAGAAGCGCTGGCGGATCGCCTCCGACGCCTCGCGGGTGACGACCTGCACGCGCTCCATCTCCTCGGGAAGATCGCTGAGGATGTCGGCGACGGGCTTGTACTCGAGTTCGTTGCGGATCCGGCCGAGGGCCCGCAGCACGCTGTTGGAGTGCCCGACGCGGTCGGCACGCGGGTCGATCGCCGACATGCACCCCTCCGCCTGCTGGATCGAGTAGATGATCGAGCGCGGGAACAGGCGATCCAAGAGCAGGAACTCGGCGGCGTTGCGCGCGCTCGGGATGCCGCGGTAGGTGCGCAGGTATGCCTCGTACGCGCCGCACGAGCGCAGGATCGTCGTCCACGACGGCCCGGATGCCTCGGTCAGCGACCGCGTGGCAAGGAGCCGAGCGGTCATGTCGGCCCGCTCGATGCTGCGACCGAGCGTGAAGAACTGCCACGACTCGTCACGGCTCGTCGAGGAGTCGACGATTCCCACGGCGAGCGCGGCGCGCTCGCGAGCCCACTGGAAGAAGTCGTGCACCTTGTCGGTCTGCAGGCGTCGCGGCATCCGGGAATTGGTGGTGTTGAGGCACTCCCAGAGTTCGGTTGAGACGATCTCACGTGCCCGACGAGCGTTCTCACGGGCGGATGCCACCGAGTAGGCGATGCTCGACGGGTTCATGCGGTCGACAGCGAGCCGCTGCAGGACGTCGTCGCGTCCGACGAACTCCATCCCATCGGGCGGAACGGAGCCCATGACGCTCAGGAGCGACCGGCACGCGGTGTCTTCGTCGATCCAGGGATCCTCCAGCAGGAGCTGGAGGTGCACGTCGAGGATGCGGGCAGTGCCGTCCGAGCGCTCGATGTAGCGTCCGATCCAGAAGAGGCTCTCGGCGATGCGGCTCAGCATGGCGCACCATCCTGGGCCTGCTGCTGCTGTTGCTCTTGCTGCTCGGTGTGCGTGCGGGGACGATCCTGTGGCGAGTGCGTCGGCTCGGTCTGCTCGGGATAGATGATCGGGATCGCCTCGGTGACCGACGCCTGATCGGCGACGAGCCCGGCTAGACCGTGACCCTGCCCGTACTCGACGTGCGGCGGAGCATCGCCGCCGACGATCCACGTGTCTTTGGATCCACCGCCCTGGCTCGAGTTGACGACGAGCTGCCCCTCCGGCAGCGCCACGCGGGTGAGACCACCCGGGAGCACCCACACTTCGTCGCCGTTGTTGACGGCGAACGGACGCAGGTCTGCGTGCCGTGGCCGCACCCCGTCCTCCACGAGAGTCGGGATGGTCGAGAGCATGACGACCGGCTGGGCGATCCAGCCGCGCGGGTCGGCGAGCAGGCGCTTGCGAAGCTTCTCAAGTTCGGCGGGCGACGCATCCGGGCCGACGACGAGACCCTTCCCGCCCGAGCCATCGACCGGCTTAACCACGAGCTCGTCGAGACGGTCCAGGACCTCCTCGAGCGCGTTCGGATCCTCGAGGCGCCACGTGTCGACATTCTTGAGGATCGGCTCCTCGGCGAGGTAGTAGCGGATCAGGTCAGGCACGTAGGTATAGAGCAGTTTGTCGTCGGCGACGCCGTTGCCCACGGCGTTGGCGATCGTGACGTTGCCCAGGCGCGCTGCCAGCAGCAGGCCGGGAGCTCCGAGCATGGAGTCGGCGCGAAACTGCAGCGGATCGAGGAAGTCGTCGTCGACCCGACGGTAGATCACGTCGACGCGCTGCGGTCCACGGGTCGTGCGCATGAAGACCTTGCCGCCGATGCATACGAGATCCCGGCCTTCGACGAGCTCGACGCCCATGAGCCGGGCAAGCAGGGTGTGCTCGAAGTACGCCGAGTTGTAGACACCGGGGGTGAGGACGACGACGTTCGGGTCCTCGATGCCCGGGGGCGCCGAGGCACGAAGCGCGCCCAGCAGCTTGTTCGGATAGTCACCGACCGGGCGCACCCGCATCGACACGAACAGCTCGGGCAGCGTCTGGGCCATCACCCGCCGGTTCGAGATGACGTAGCTCACGCCGGATGGCACACGAACGTTGTCTTCGAGCACGCGCATCTCGCCGTGCTCATCACGGATGAGGTCGATCCCCGAGACCTGGATGCGCACTCCGTTGGCACTGTGAATCCCGGCAGCCTGCCGGTAGTAGTACTGCGAGGACGCGATGAGCGCGGCTGGCAGCACTCCGTCACGCACGCAGTGCTGCCGACCGTACGCGTCATCGAGGAACGCTTCGAGGGCCCGGACGCGCTGCGAGACTCCAGCCTCCACACGCGACCACTCGTCGTAGGGGATGACACGGGGCACAGCATCCAGCGGGAAGGGGCGTTCCTCACCCGCGAAATCGAACGTGACGCCTTGCGCGAGGTACGAACTCGCAAGCGAATCGGTGCGGCCGCGCAGCTCCTCTTGGGTCATCTGCGCGAGCGCCTGGTAGAGCTCGCGGTACGCCCGCCGCGACTCGGCCGACCCATCCTTTGCCGGCGCTGACGCGAACATCTCATCGAAGGGCGGGACGCCCGACGAGGTCTTCCGCGTCGATGCGGTGGAGCCGTATCCGTCGAACAGGTCACCCATGGGTCGAGCCTAGTCGCGGCCGTGTTGCACGGGTGTTTCCTTCTTTCGGATTCCTTACGGACGGGCCGCACCCCCTCCGAACGCGGTTAGCCTCGGGAACGTGGGTGACACCCGACGCAGGCAAGACACCGCCGTCGCCGCTCTCGCAGGAGCCGCCGCGGCGATCCTCGGTGCGGGCCTGGGAGAACTCTCGGCGGTCTTGTTCGCTCCGGCATCCAGCCCGTTCGCCGTCATCGGCGGGGCGATCATCGATGCCGCGCCGCCGTGGGGCAAGGACCTCGCGATCGCCCTGTTCGGGACGAACGACAAGATCGCTCTGCTGACGGGCATCGGAATCGTCCTCGTGCTGCTGGCGGGAGTGGCCGGCATCCTGCAGCTGCGCAAGCCCCCGTGGGGCCTGGTCATTCTCGGCGCGTTCGGTGTCGTGGGCGCTGTCGTCGCCCTCACCCGCAGCGATGCCAGCGGGATCGCGTGGCTTCCCTCGGTCATCGCAGGCGTCGTTTCGGTCCTTGCGCTGCACTACCTCATCCGGGTACTGCGGCGCAGTGCGGCGCGCGATGACGAGGCCACCGACACGGATGCCGACACTCGACCGAGCCGCCGCCAGGCACTCGTGTGGATGGGCGGCGCAACCGCGGTCGGCGTTATTGCGGCAGTCGCCGGAAACATCGCACGCGGCGGGGCGCGAGCGGTGACGACCGTGCGCGACGCGTTGAAGCTGCCTGCGCCCGCGACGACCGCCCCGCCAATACCCGCGGGCGCCGAGCTCGACATCCAGGGGATCACGCCCCTCATCACGCCGAACGCCGACTTCTACCGCATCGACACTGCCCTGGTGGTTCCGCAGGTCGATCCTGCGACGTGGAGTCTTCGCATCCACGGCATGGTCGAGGAAGAGGTCGAACTCACCTGGGACGAACTGCTCGCGCTGCCGCTGGATGAGAGCACGACGACACTCACGTGCGTCTCGAACAACGTCGGCGGTGACCTCGTCGGCAACGCGGTATGGCTGGGTTACCCCATCCGCGAGCTGCTCGCCCGGGCTCGCCCGACGGCGGATGCCGACATGGTGCTGTCGACGTCGGTCGATGGGTTCACCGCGGGGACGCCACTGGAGGCGCTCACTGACGATCGCAATGCGATTCTCGCCATCGGCATGAACGGCGAGCCCCTTCCGCCCGAGCACGGCTTTCCGGTGCGGATGGTCGTACCCGGGCTCTACGGATACGTATCGGCCACCAAGTGGGTCGTCGATCTCGAGGTCACGCGGTTCGATCAGGCCGAGGGCTACTGGACCCCGCGCGGCTGGTCGGAACTCGGCCCCATCAAGCTGCAGTCCCGTATCGATGTGCCCCGCTCGGGCGTCACCGTGCCCGCCGGCCAGACCGTCATCGCGGGCGTGGCGTGGCAGCAGCACGTCGGGGTAGCCGGCGTCGAGGTGAAGATCGATGACGGCCCGTGGCAGCAGGCAGAGCTTGCCACCGCGATCTCCGACGACACGTGGGTGCAGTGGAGCATCCCGTGGAACGCGACGGATGCCGGTCAGCACACCATCCGGTGCCGCGCCACGAACGTCAACGGCGAAACGCAGACATCCGATCAGGCCCCGCCGGCTCCGAACGGTGCGACCGGTTGGCACACCATCATCGCCAACGTCGCCTGATCGACGCTCTCACGCCGGCTAGCTGTTGTGTCTCGTGAGGT
>NZ_DCBW01000050.1:0-13084 GCF_002313585.1 Microbacterium sp. UBA1097
GGACCTTTTACATGAGTCAAGTCGTCGGTTTGAGTTCGGGAGCTTCGCGACGTACCCTTAGTCGGTTGACTTGTGCCCTCGCGGCCGTCCCCGATTCATCGTCCCGGTGTGAGCATCCCGGCGACACCACATCCGGAAGTGATCTCATGAGCAAGCGTACGTTCCAGCCCAACAACCGCCGCCGCGCCAAGAAGCACGGCTTCCGCGCCCGCATGCGCACCCGCGCCGGCCGTGCCATCCTCTCGGCTCGCCGCGCCAAGGGTCGCAGCGAACTCTCGGCCTGACCTCACAGTGCTTGCGCGCGCCCACCGGATCACCCGGGGCGCGGACTATCGTTCCGTCGTCCGCCGGGGTCGCCGGTGTGTGGCTGCGCACCTCATGAGCTATACGACGGTTTCGGTGGATGCCGGGCCGTCTCGGTTCGGCTTCATCGTCAGTAAGCAGGTCGGCTCTGCGGTCACGCGCAACACTGTGCGTCGACGGCTGAAGGCGATCAGTGCCGGCCTCGTCGATGAGGTCCGCCCGGGGTCCCAGGTCGTCATCCGCGCATTGCCCGCCGCGGCTGACGCACCGTACGACGTTCTCGCCAGCGAGGTCAAGCGCTGTCTCACGGGAGAGCGTCGATGAGTCAGCTGCCCTCGTACGCTCTCGGCCACGCGCACCTCGATTCCGCTGACGTGGCTCGGGCTGTTCCCCTTGTTCCTCGCAACGCCGTGCTTGCGCTGTTGCACGGATACCGTGCGACGATCTCCCACCTTTACGGCGACGTGTGCCGGTACTATCCCTCGTGCTCGGCCTATGCCGTCGGCGCTGTACAACAGCACGGCGCTCTCAAGGGAGCAGCCCTCGCGGCGGCACGGCTGAGTCGATGCCATCCGTGGGCGAAGGGTGGCGTCGATGACGTTCCACCCCACGAGCACTTCCCCTTCGATCTCACCCGGCACGGGTTCGTCGTGCCACGCAGAAAGGACTGATCCTTGCTGGATCTCCTCGCCAATGCGACCCCCTCTCCGTCGCCCACCGCGGCGGCCGGCGGCGGCTTCGATCTGTTCGGCATCATCCTGTGGCCACTGAAGTGGGTAGTCGAACTCATCCTCGTCGCGTGGCACTGGCTCTTCACCGCGATCGGACTGCCTCCGGCCGAGGGCATCACCTGGGTCTTGGCGATCGTCGGCCTCGTCGTCGTCGTGCGTGCCGCACTCATCCCGCTGTTCGTCAAGCAGATCAAGTCGCAGCGCAAGATGATGGAGATCGCTCCCGAGCTCCGCAAGATCCAGGACAAGTACCGCGGCAAGAAGGATCAGCTCTCTCGCGAGGCCATGAGCCGCGAGACGATGGCGTTGTACAAGAAGCACGGGACGAGCCCCGTTTCCGGGTGCCTTCCGCTGCTCGTGCAGATGCCGGTGTTCTTCTCGCTGTACTCCGTGCTCAGCAGCGTCAAGGTCAACGCCGAACTCGGTCTCGGTGGTGTCGGCGTGCTCGGCCCGGAGCTCACCAAGCAGTTCTACGACGCCTCCCTCTTCGGAGTTGCGTCCCTGCACGAGACCCTCATCGACGCCTGGAACACCGGCAACACGCCTGCCGTGATGATCCTCGTCGTGCTCGTCATCCTGATGATCGCCTCGCAGTTCTTCACGCAGCTCCAGATCATCTCCAAGAACCTCTCCCCCGAGGCCAAGACCGGCCAGGCCTACCAGATGCAGCGCATCATGCTGTGGGTCCTGCCGTTCGCGTTCGTCTTCTCGGGTGTCTTCTTCCCGCTGGGTGTCGTGCTCTACTGGTTCACCAGCAACATCTGGACGATGGTTCAGCAGTTCATCGTCATCCGTGAGATGCCGACCCCGGGCTCCGAGGCGGCGAAGCAGCGCGAGGAGCGACTGGCTCGCAAGGGCAAGGCGATCGACTCCAGCGGCAAGGTCGTGCCGATGGACAAGTACTTGGCCGAGCAGCAGCGACTGCTGGAAGAGGCTGAGAAGGCGAAGGCTCAGGCTCCGAAGCGTGAGCAGCCGATGAGTAAGCAGCGCGCGAAGAAGCAGGGTAACCGCTCCGCTGGCGGCGCCACCTCTCGGCCACAGAATCCGCGCCCCACGGGCAGTGCAGCGGAGGGCCCATCACCCTCACCGGAATCGAACAAGTAGGAACAAGAGGGTGGAGATGACAACGACCCCCGACACCGCTTCGTCTCGCGCAGAGGCGACGATCGAAGACCTGGAGCAGGAAGGCGACGTTGCCGCCGACTTCCTTGAAGGACTCCTCGACATCGCGGACATCGATGGCGACCTCGCCCTGGACGTTCGCAACGGTCGCGCGTACGTCTCTATCGAGCAGGACGGCGGTGAGGGAGCGGCAGATCTGGGTGCTCTAGCCGACCCGACGACCGTCCAGGCGCTCCAGGAACTTACGCGCATTGCTGTGCAGAACCGTACCGGGCGCTTCTCGCGCCTGATCCTGGACATCGGCGGTTCTCGCGACACGCGTCAGCGAGAGCTCGATGCCCTCGTGGATCGTGCTGTCGCTCGGCTGGACGAGGGTGCGTCGCAGGCCTCGCTCCCCCCGATGTCGAGCTACGAGCGCAAGCTCATCCACGACCTTGTCGCCGAGCGTGGCCTTGTCTCCGAGTCGTACGGCGAGGGCGCCGATCGACACACCGTGATCCGCCGCGCCTGAGTGCGCGTTTCACGTGAAACATCGATGACCACTCTTGAGGCCGAACCCGCCGCAGCGGCTGCCCTGTTCGGTGAGCGGATCGACCTTGCCCGTGAGTTCACGGCGGCTTTGGCCGAGCAGGGCGAGACCCGAGGACTCATCGGTCCCCTGGAGCTTCCGCGACTGTGGACGCGGCACATTCTGAATAGTGCGATCGCTGCCCCCCTCTTCGATGGGCGCGCTGCTGACATCGGCTCGGGGGCGGGCCTCCCGGGAATCGTCCTGGCTATCGCCCGACCCGACGTCACGTGGACGTTGGTCGAGCCGATGGAGCGGCGCGTCGCCTGGTTGACGGAGCAAGCCGACGCTTTGGGTCTCGGCAACGTCACCGTGGTTCGTGCTCGTGCGGAGGAATGGGTGCCCGAGGCATCCGTCGATGTCGTCACTGCGCGTGCTGTGAGTGCGCTTCGCACGCTGATTCCCATGACGGCTCCGCTGGTTCGTCCCGGAGGAAGGCTCATGCTCTTCAAGGGGCGAGGTGCCGAGGCGGAGATCGAAGCCGCCCAGAAGCAGATCCGTCGATTCGGACTCACCGACGTCGGGGTACTCACTCTCGGAGAGGGCGTTCTCGACGAGACAACCCGTGTCGTTCACGCCACCGTCGGTGGCTGAGCCGCTCGAGGCAGTCATGAGTGCGGCAGCATGTTTCACGTGGAACGGTGAGCCATCGGATCGACCCCGGGCCGGGTCGGAAGCCGCACGTAGAGTAGAGAAGCCCTTGACCCGATCGGAGCGTTTCACGTGAAACACGACGAGGATCCCGCGACGGACTCGTTCTACGACACCCCCTTGGCACGCGAGCTCGCAGACCTCACCGCCCGTCGTCGGGCCCTTGACGCGATCCCGCTGGAGTACGCGGGTCGACGACGGATCTTCACGGTGTCGAATCAGAAGGGCGGCGTAGGTAAGACAACGTCGACCGTCAACCTCGCAGCGGCATTCGCGCACATGGGTGCCCGGGTGCTGGTCGTCGACTTGGACCCCCAGGGCAATGCATCCACGGCGCTCAGCATCCCGCACAACGCGGAGACCCCGAGCGTGTACGACGTTCTGGTCGAGGAGCGACCGCTGTCCCAGGTCGTCCAGCAGAGTCCCGAGTCCCCCCGGTTGTTCTGTGCACCGAGCACGATCCATCTGGCTGGCGCCGAGATCGAGCTCGTTTCGCTCGTTGCTCGCGAACGACGGCTGCGTACCGCGCTGGAGAAGTACCTGTCGAAGAAGGGCGCGGATATCGACATCGTGCTCATCGACTGTCCGCCCTCGCTCGGCCTGCTCACGATCAACGCCTTCACCGCCGCAGACGAAGTACTCATTCCGATCCAGTGTGAGTACTACGCGCTCGAGGGGCTCAGCCAGCTGATGGGGACGGTGTCGATGATTCAGAAGCATCTGAATCCCACACTGACGCTCTCGACGATTCTTCTCACCATGTACGACGGGCGTACCCGCCTCTCGCAGCAGGTTGCTGACGAAGTCCGCGCGCACTTCCCGAACCAGGTGCTCACCACCGTCATCCCCCGTTCGGTGCGCATCTCCGAGGCCCCGAGCTTCGGGCAGACTGTGATCGCCTACGATGGTCAGTCGGTCGGGGCGGTGGCCTATCGCGAGGCGGCAGTGGAGATCGTCCGACGGGATCACCGTGCGGATAGCGCGGATGTCGACGCCGAGGGTTCAGCCCCGGATCGCGACGCTGAGGAAAGGGACGAGTGATGGCCAAGCGAACGGGACTCGGTCGAGGAATCGGCGCTCTCATCCCTACCGCCGATCAGGGCGAGAGTCGGCCGGTAGACGTGTTCTTCCCGGAGGCGCCTCCCGCGGAGGATCTCGTCACGGTACCGGGAGCCCGGCTGATCCACATCGACCCGAACACGATAGTTCCCAATCCGCGCCAGCCCCGCACGAACTTCGACCCTGACGAACTCGCGGAGCTCGTCCACAGTGTGCGCGAGTTCGGTGTGCTCCAGCCCGTCGTGGTCCGCGATCGCGGTGACGGGACCTATGAGCTCATCATGGGCGAGCGACGCACTCGGGCTTCCCGGGAGGCGGGACTCGACTCGATCCCAGCGATCGTCCGCGACACTGCAGACGAGCATCTCCTGCGGGACGCTCTGCTGGAGAATCTGCACCGCTCACAGCTGAATCCGCTGGAAGAGGCGTCGGCCTACCAGCAGTTGCTCGAGGACTTCGGCATCACGCAGGAGGAGCTCGCGGGACGCATAGGTCGCTCCAGGCCCCAGATCAGCAACACGATCCGCCTACTCAAGCTGCCGATCCCCGTGCAGCAGCGCGTGGCAGCCGGGGTCATCAGCGCCGGACACGCGCGCGCCATCTTGTCGGTCGAGGGAGATGACGCCATGGCGCGTCTCGCTGACAAGATCGTGAACGAAGACCTGTCGGTCCGTGAGGCTGAAGCTGCAGCGAAGGGCGCGGCATCCGCTGGCCGTAAGCCTGCGAAGCCTCAGGCTGGGGGCCGCCGCGGTCACCTCGACGAGTTGGCTGAGAGGCTCGGTGATCGCCTCGACACTCGGGTGAAGATCACACTCGCTGCAAAAAAAGGCCAGATCAGCATAGACTTCGCAAGTATTCAGGACCTCAACCGCATTCTTGCCGAGCTCGGTGTCGAGGGCTTCGGTTCCTGATCATTCACATCCGGGCGACGTAGCCTCAGAGCGACGTACGCTGGAGTAATGACGCGCGAGAATTCGGCCCCGACTCGTCGGGCGAGTGTCGAGCTGCTGCGCGCCGAAGCGGCTGATGAACTGTCGGTTCTGGTCGAGGAGCGGTTGCGCGCGGGCGAAGATCCCTGGGAGTTCATGGACGATCTCCCCACCGTGGATGAACTCGTCGTTCTGATGCTGCGTGCCGAGAACATCCTCACCACCGGCTTGCCCTCAACCGGCATCCGTCACTACCGGGTGCTCCGGCAGATCGCGCTGGACTACCCGCCGCTCACCCGTGCGGTGTGGCGGCTTCTCGGCTCCGCGCGCCACCGCACGTGGGATTCCCTGCTTCCCGACGTTCCGTGAGGCGATCCGTCAGCGCGACCCCGCGCGGAAGACGCACACCGCGCAGGGCCCAGAAATGACGGATGCCGCGGACCCTGAGGGAACCGCGGCATCCTGTGGGAACGAAGGGTCAGCCGATGAACTCGGCGAGATCCTGTTCCAGTGCGTACTTGGGCTTTGCACCAATGATCGTCGTCTTGACCTCGCCGCCCTGGAAGACCTTCATGGCGGGGATCGAGGTGATCTGATACTTCATCGCGAGGTCGGGGTTCTCGTCGACGTTGAGCTTGAGGATCGTGATCTTGTCGGGGTGCTCGGCCTGGATTTCATCCAGCACCGGGGCGACCATGCGACACGGGCCGCACCAGGCTGCCCAGAAGTCGACAAGAACGGGGCCTTCGGCCTGCAGGACATCCTGGTCCCACGTCGCCGAGGTCGTAGCTGAGGCACTCATGTGTTCTCCTTCGTCAAAACGTTCAGTTATGAAAACGCGTCAGGGGGCGCGATTGTTCCGATGCGTGCGCGGCGCTGAGGCCAATGCCTCGGAGGGGACGTCGACGGGCTCGTCAGGGAGGGGGTCGGTGGCGTCTTCGAGAAGAGCGGCGAGGTAGTGCTCCACATCCAGAGCTGCGACGGCGCCGGAGCCCGCGGCGGTGACAGCCTGTCGGTACGTCGGGTCGATGACATCGCCGGCGGCGAAAACGCCGGGGACCGACGTGCGCGACGACCGACCTTCGAGCTGGATCGTGCCGTCCTCGGTGAGTTCGAGCACGCCGTGAACGAGGTGCGTGCGCGGGTCGTGACCGATCGCCACGAAGATCCCGTCGAGCGCGAGCTCCGAGGTCTCGCCGGAGACGGTGTTACGCAGCGTCGCGCCAGTCACCTGGTCCCCGCCGCTGATGTCGATGATCTCGCTGTTCAAGATGAACTCGATCTTCTCGTTGGCGAACGCACGATCCTGCATGATCTTGGACGCACGAAGCTCGTCGCGACGGTGAATGATGTAGACCTTCGAGGCGAACTTGGTCAGGAACGTCGCCTCCTCCATCGCCGAGTCGCCCCCGCCCACGACCGCGATGACGCGCTCGCGGAAGAAGAACCCGTCGCAGGTGGCGCAGTAGGAAACGCCGCGACCCGAGAAGGTCTTCTCGCCCTCGATGCCGAGCTTGCGCGGGGCGGAACCTGTCGCGAAGATCACGGCGTGAGCGTCGTGGGTCGCGCCCGACCCAAGGGTGACGGACTTCACTGCACCGTCGAGCGACACGGAAACGACGTCGTCATAGACGATCTCGGAGCCGAATTTTTCCGCCTGGGCCTGCATTTTTGCCATCAGGTCGGGACCCATGATGCCGTCGGGAAAGCCGGGGAAGTTCTCCACCTCGGTGGTGTTCATGAGCTCGCCACCGGCTTCCACCGAGCTGGCGATAACGAGCGGCTGGTGCCCACCCCGGGCCGCATAGATAGCTGCGGTGTACCCGGCAGGACCGGACCCGATGATGATGACATTGCGCATGAGCGACCCTTCGTTGCGGTTCCGGATGCTTCAACACATGCTATCCGCGCGGCATTCCCCGGGCCTGGTTGCCCGCAGTGTCATTCACGGCTCAGTCGAGCGACGTTCACCGCCGAGAGATGATCCGCCGGACGGTCTGCCATGCCGTCGTGAGCTCGGGAACGCGCAGCAGGGCGAGGATGCCGACGTAGACCGCCAGGGCGACGATGCCGATCAGAGCAGAGCCGAGTGCGCCGGTGACCTGGTTCTCGAGCATCCAGCTGGTTTCAGCGCCGGACAGGAGGTACACGCCCCAGCCGACGAGACCCGCGGGAACAGCAGCTGCGGCAAACAGGGCAAGGGACGGCATCCATCGCCGGATTCCGATGCGAGACAGACGCCGACGCAGAAACCAGGTGGCCAGGGAGAGCTGGACGCACACGGCGAGGGACTGACCGAGCGCGATGCCGGCGGTGACGAATGCTGTCGGCAGGTTCAGTGCGAGCACCGCCGTGATCATGACGATGCTCGCCTGCACGAGGGTGAAGAAGAACGGGGTTCGCGTGTCGTTGTAGGCGTAGAAGACGCGTCCGATGATGAACAGGACGGTCTGGGGGATGAGCCCGACGAGGAAAGCCAGCAGCACCCACGACGCATCCACGGCGTAGTCCGGAGTGGTGGTGAAGATTCGGGAGGCCGGTACTGCGGCGGCGGCGAGGACCGCGGTGGAGATCACCATGAACAGGCCGAGAAGACGGATGCTGCGCGCGATGTCGGTGCGGACCTCTTCGTCTCGGCCAGCGGCGGCATGCTCGCTCAGCTGTGTGAAGTAGGGGGTGCCGATCGACAGGACGAACACCGAGAAGGGCAGCATGTACAGCAGCCACGCGTTCGCGGCGACGGTGGCGGCGGGCGCGTCACCAGACACGACCGACATGATCTGGCTCTGCACGATCCCGGCGATCTGCCCGACGATCACCATGAGGAAGGTCCAGCCGGCGAGGCGACCGATGTTGCGAAGACCCACGCCCCGCCACGCGAAGTCGGGGCGCAGATGCAATCCGGCTCGCACCCAGAAGACCATGAGCACTGCTGCCTGCACGACGATGCCGAGGGTGGCGGTTCCGGCGAGCAGCGCAATCATCGTCGGTGTCCAGTCGGATACCTCGGTGACCGGGCCGCCGAAGATCACGATGAAGGCGCCGAATCCCGCGATCGAGATGACGTTGTTGGCGATCGGGGCCCAGGTGAACGGGCCGTACACCCTCCGGGCGTTCAGGATTTCGCCGAGCAGCGCGTAGAGCCCGTAGAACAGCAGCTGCGGGATGCACCAGTACGCGAATGCGGTAGCCAGCGCGAACTGGGAGGGCGTGAACTGCGACGCATACAGCTGCACGAGGAGGGGAGCCGCGACCGTGCCAATGGCGGTGGTCACAACCAGGGCGACGGTGCCGAGGGTGAACAGTTTCGAGATGAAGGCGCGGCCGCCGTCGGCGTGCGCGGCAGCTTGCACGATCTGCGGCACGACGACCGCGGTCAGCAGGCCCGTCGAGATGATCGCGTAGAGGTTGTTCGGTAGCTGATTCGCGATCGTGAAGGCGTCAGCGGCGCGGCTCCCCACGGAGCCGACGGCCGCGACGAGCACCATCGAACGCAGGAACCCGGTGAGCCGCGACACCAGCGTGCCGGCGGCGATGAGGGTGCTTGCACGCCCGATCGAACTCACGACTGCTCCTTCGGCGCGGTGCTGTCGGCATCCGTCGCGGTGTCGGCGCCCGCGGTGTCGGTTGCTGCGGTCTCGGGGCCCTCGGTCTCGGGGCGGCGACGAATGCGACGGACGGTTCGAATCGCGCCGATAGCGAGGAACGCCGCCGCAAGGACCGACAGGATGACGAGCCCGATCGTCTCCCAGTCGGCGCGCACGTTCACTTCCAGCGACTGGTCGGTGCCGATACGGACGCCGGTGGGGCTGGTCAGTGACAGATCCACCTCGACGGTGCCGCTGCCAACCCGCGCCTTCACGGGGAGCGAGGCGCGCGTGCTCTGTTGCGGTCCGATCTCGACCTCGCTGCTTTCGGTGACCTCGAGTCGCAGGTCATCGCTGCGGGCGTGCAGGGTGACGGTCACGGGATAGGGCAGGTCATTCTTGATGCCCACGGGGATCTCGGCGTCGGCGGCGACCAGCTGGATCGGGCTCGGCGGCAGGATCGCAACCGACGAGAGGGTAGCCCGCGTGGCCTCGGCATGCGCGTCGAGGGCGTCGGCCCACGCGGCATCCTGCCCCGTCCAGCCGAGACTCAGGAGCTGCAGGATCTCGGCGCGCTCGGCACCCGTCAGCAGTGACGGCTCCGCGATGACACTGGCGAAGGACTCGATGCGCTGCTCACCGTCCAGCAGCGTCGGAACGACCTCGATCCGCGTCGTGGCGAGGGGTTGGTCGGTGATGGTCACCTCCCTCGATTCGCTGCTGATCAGAGCGGCGAGTCCCAGCGGCCGTGCGCCCGGGAGGGCCTGAGCCGCGTCGATGGCAGCACGCAGCGCGACGGCACTGCGCGTCGGGTTGCGGTCGAGGGCAACCACCGTCGCGCTTCCCGTCACGGGGAGCGCCTCAAGGGCGGATGCCTCGGCGAGGGCTGCCGCGCGGTCAAGCGCATCGGCGCTCATGGCAGCCGTCGAGAGCACGGCGCTCACGTCGGCATCGGCGACGAGTAGGCGTGCATCGCCGGCGCGAGCATGCGCCGCAGGCGACGGGGCTGCGATGGCTGTCGTGTCGGTGAGTGTCAGTGCCCCGCCTGCGCCGAGTGCGGCCACGACCTCGGCAGTGACAGCGTCGGGCCACCAGATGTCGGTTGTGGCGCCGACGTCCAGGAGCTCGTCGAGCGTGGGGAGCCCGGACTCGTCATCCGTGTCGGATTCGGAAGGCGTCGCGGTGGCGGTGGGGGTCGGCTCGGGATCGTTGCCCGAGAAACCGGCCGGGTCGATGTAGGCGGCAAGCGAGGTCGGTGCCAGCGGCGGCACAACCCCGGCGGCGACCTGGGCCGAGGGGTCGGCGTCGCCGAACTGCAGCGCGAACCGGTCGTTGGGGAGCGCCTCGAAGCGTGCGAGCCAGTCTCGAGCGGTCGCCGGGGCGGTGGTGCCGAGGACCCGGATCGCGGCAAGGATCGCGGGGTCGACCGCGAGGATCGCGTCAGTTCCCTGAACACCGGTGAGCACCGCGGTCAGTGCGCCGTCCTCAGCGGTCAGTGATGCCAGGTCGTCGGCGCTGAGCAGGCCTCGGCCCGTCGGTGGGGCAGTGATCGGCACGATGACCGCGACATCCGAGGCCGCCCCGGTGGGCACGACGAAGACGGACGCAGCCCGCAGGGTGCGCCCCGCCACCGTGACGTTCGCGAGCACGGGGTAGACGCCGGGGGTGCGGTCGGTGAGCACCGGGTCGGATGCGGGGACGCGCACGATGGCGCTCGTGCGCTCACCGGCCGCGGCCGGGTCGAGCGACGCGGTGCCGACGATTATCGGGGTGCGCTCGGCCAGGGGGGAGCCGAGCCAGTCACCGACGTCGGTCCTGGTGGTCAGGGGTTCGGTGCCGATCGCGACGGTCACCTGCGTCGCGGCTAGCGGCGTGGATCCTGCGGTGAGGCCGATCGAGAGGGCGAGCGAGTCGCCGGGTGAAACAACACCGCCAGAGAGGGGAGCCGCTACGAGTTGCGGATCAACGGCGGTTGCCGTCGGGGTCGGCGTTGCTGCGGCAGCGGCTGGCGTGGCATCCGTCGCGAGCCCGCCGGCTGCAAAGAGCACCCCGATCGCGACAGTTGCCGAGAGGCGGCGTACGAGTCCGCTGAGACCGGTGCGGCGGCGCGGCACAGGGTGGCCGGGAGGCGCGGATGCGGGGAGCGGGGTGGGCGCGGTCATGTCGTATCGCGGGACGACCGCTGATCGTGCGGATCCCGCCGGAATTCTACGGTCCGCGCCTCGGAGCATCCCGCAGGCCGTCCGCGCTTGAATGGATCCGTGACGATGCCCCCTCATCCCGACCCCACAACGTGCGCCGCCCTGGCGTCTGACCTGACAGCCGCCGGCTACACGGCCGAGGCCTTGCGGAACGCCTGGGGTTCCGTGGGAGATGCCGCGATCGGGCGCGGTCTGCGGGGGCCGGCCATCCGTGCGCTCGCGCCACGCGACGATGCTCTTGCAACCCTCGCACGCCTGCTCGGACTCGGGATGCCGCAGCCGGTGAGCGCCGTCGACGGTGCACTGCCCCGCACCGGAGCTGCAGGACTCGTCACGCTCGGTCTCGCGATGATCGACGGTGAGACAGTGGTGCCGGCCGCCCTGGTCAGACCGCAGGAGTGGGGCGGCGAGATGGATGCCGATGCCGGCGAGTGGTGGATTGCGAGTGATCTCGACGAAGCGGCCCTCGAGGGAGCGTTGCCGACCGATCATGTGCTCGGGGTTGGTGGGGCGTCGCTGACCCTCGCGGCCCTGCAGCTGCCCACGCCGGCGGGACGAGTGCTGGACCTCGGCACCGGATGCGGCATCCAGGCCCTTCGCGCGCGCCTCTACGCCGACCAGGTCGTCGCGACCGACATCTCGAGCCGTGCACTGGGGTTCGCGCGCCTGAGCGCCGCACTCAACGGCGCTGACGGCATCGATGTGCGCCACGGCAGCCTCTTCGACCCGGTCGCCGGCGAGCGGTTCGACCGTGTGGTCTCGAATCCGCCGTTTGTCATCACCCCGCGCGGTGCAACCGCCGACGGGGTCTCGGCTCCCGCCTACGAATACCGCGACGGCGGCGCTGTCGGGGATGATCTCGTGCGTCAGGTCGTCACCCGAGTGGCTGATGTGCTCGCGGACGGCGGTATCGCGCAGTTTCTCGGCAATTGGGAGTACCGCGACGGACGCGATGGCCTCGATCGTGTGCGGGAGTGGGTGGCCGCGGCATCCGTGCCGATGGATGCGTGGGTCATCGAACGCGAGATCCTCAGCCCCCTCGACTATGCCCAGCTGTGGGTGCGCGATGGCGGTACGCCGCCGGGCTCACCCGAGTACGCAGCCCTCATCGACCTGTGGCTGCAGGATTTCGAGCAGCGCGGGGTGACCGGCATCGGCTTCGGCTACGTCCTGCTGCGCCGCCCCGGGGCGGGCACGGCTCCCCTGTCGCGTTTCGAGCGCGTGAGCTCGCCCTCCCCGCAGGAGGGGCTGGGCGCGGACCTTGCCCGGGCCGTCGCGGTGCACGATGTGCTGGGAATCCGCGATGACGTCGGGCTCGCGGCATCCGTTTTCACGACCGCCCCTGACGTCACGGAAGCGCGCCATTTCGTGCCCGGCGCTGAGGACCCCACCGTCATCGAGCTGCATCAGGGTCGGGGTTTCGGCCGCACGCTCACGGTCGATCCGGGTCTCGCGGCGCTCGTCGGTGCGTGCGACGGTGACCTCCCAGTCGGAGTGCTCATCGACGCGATAGCCGAGCTGCTCGAGGTGGATGCCGCAGCACTTCGTGCCGACCTGCTGCCGCGGGTCCGCGAACTCGCCTTCCTCGGCTTCCTCGACCCCGTCGCCTGAGCCTCGCTGCTGGCGCCGGTTCGCCGAGCGAGGCATCCGAGCGGAAACACGGAGCGGAGCGGGGTGCGGGTCAGGGGGCTGGCACCGGGTCTGGCGGGAGCCGGCGCAGCCGGCGAGGGCATGTCCCCCTGACCCGCACCCCGCGGAGCGGATTCCAGGACCGCCGAGTTGGTCTTCGTTTCGCCGAGTTGGTGTTTGTTTCGTCGAGTTGGTCTTCGCTTCGCCGAGTTGGTCTTTGTTGGGAGGTGCAACTCGACTGAATGGAGTGCAACTCGTCTGGACGAGGGACAACTCGGCTGGGGGGTGCCCCTATGTCTTTCGT
>NZ_DCBW01000047.1:0-4095 GCF_002313585.1 Microbacterium sp. UBA1097
GAGGGCTACTACATACCGTCTAGGCTGGCGGAATGCCGGTCATCCTCCCCTTCGACGGGCACGAGCCCGACATCTCCGCCGACGCCTGGGTCGCCCCGAACGCGTCCGTGATCGGCAAGGTGCGCATCGCTGCAGATGCCAACGTCTGGTTCGGCGCGGTGCTGCGCGGCGACATCGACGAGATCGTGCTCGGCGAACGCAGCAACCTCCAAGACAACGCGGTGATCCACACCGAGGCGGGCAACCCGACGATCATCGGCGCCGACGTCAGCATCGGCCACGCCGCCGTCGTGCACGGCTGCGTCGTCGAAGACGGATGCCTCATCGGCATGAACGCGACCGTGCTGAACGGCGCCGTCATCGGCGCGAACTCGCTCGTCGCCGCGGGGGCGGTGGTGCTCGAGGGAACCGTCGTTCCGCCGCGATCGCTCGTCGCGGGCATCCCCGGCAAGGTGCGGCGGGAGCTCACCGACGAGGAGGTCGCCGGGCTGCTCGGCAACTCCGCGCGCTATGTGCCGCGGTCGAAGATCTACCGCGCGGCCGAGGTCTAGAAGACCGCCGCGAGGTCACCACCAGAACCTCGCCCACCCCGAACCTCCGTCATCGATCCCCGGATGCCCGGGCGCATCCAATCCGGCGACCTCGCGCACCAGGGCGGCCAGCCTCGCGGGCTGCTCGTATGTGACGAAGTGCCGGGAGCCTTCGATGGTGCGAGTCTCGTAGCCCAGCCGCCGCAGCTCTCTCGCAACATGGTGCCTGGGCGCAGCCGACCGAGACCCCGTCGTGACCACGCATCGGGGTCCCCCGACCGGTCGACGTCGAGGCTGAAAGCTGCGGAACATGGCGATCTCCTTCGCCGTCGTCGCGTCGACGTCTCCGTGGTCATCGAGCAGGTCGACCGACCACCTCCTGCCATAGAGCGCCTTACCCACCGCTGTCGTCCCGCCACGGCGAAAGGCCTCGGCGGTCGGGGAGAGAAGGTCCGGCACCAGGTTCCCCGCCGCCGGCTCATGGAGGACGAATCCATGGCACGCGGCACCCATGCCCGCGAGCGCGAGACCGAGGGTTGCCCCGCCTGACATCCCCACGATGACCGCGCCCGCCGCATACTCGGCCAGCCACTCGATCTCGTCCTCCAACCGACCGGTCTTCGGGCGACGAAGCGCCCGGAGCTGTGGAATCAAGCGCTTCAGAGGATCCCAGACGGCAGGTGAGGCCGCGACCCCGTGAACCGCGAGGATCGGGACGTCGTCAGCTGGCATCGGCCGCCCTGTTGAGATCATCGGCCGCCGCGGCCATATACGAGCGCCACCCGCCGTACGCGGTGATGTCACGCGCTCCCTCGAGCGCCGTCGGATCGCAGACGAATCCGTGGACGGCGGTGCCGTCGTCGAGCTCGAGCGTGCCGATCGCCAACGGTGCACTCACACCGCGGAGAAAGGACCCGACGGTAGCAGTCGGAAGCCGATAGACCTCGACCTCGATACGAGCGCCTTCTCGTAGATCGGTCACCAGCCCGGGACGTCGCGGCTCGTCGCCGGGGAGCGCGTAGAGCCGGTACCGGGGTGCGGTCATCGTGCGCCGGCTCAGGAGCCCGCCGCGATCGGTGATTTGGTGATGAAGTCCGAACCCCTCGAGATGGGCGCCGACGACGGCGACCTCCATCAGCGAGTCCTGGTCGACCGCATCCGCGAGCGCCGACGCCAGCCCTGCGAGTTCCTGGTCGGCACCGGAAGGCCCATGAAGGGTGACACCGAAGGGGACGTGCGCCGCCGTACTCCCCGCCGGGACCGCGATGGCGCACATGTCGAGCAGGTTGGTAAAGGTCGTGTAGGTACCCAATTGCGCGTTGAGTTCGACGGGGTCAGCGCGCATCTGCTCGACCGTGTAGGTCTTCGTCACCGTGGGAGTGAGCAGAGCATCGACCGAACGGAGGATGTCATCCGCCTCCCGCCGCAACTCCCACACGCGGTGCATACTCGACCAGACCTGTGCGGCCGACATCGCACCGGCGCCCGCCAAGATCTGGCGCACGACCGGGTCGACGTCGTCTCGGTCCTCCTCGAGCGCGACCGAGACGGCGGTCGCGCGCTCAGCAAGCCACGCACCGCCATACAGGTGACGACCTGCCTCGAGAAGCGGGGTGTAGTCGATCTCAACCAGTTCGGCTCCGGCTCGGACGAGGTCGGCGCGGACCCGACTCCACGCGTCCTCCTCGCCACGCTCGCCCCATCCGGCGACAACCTCAGGCACGCCCAGGCGGACTCCGGCGAGCGAGACCGAAGCAACCCGGGCGGAAGGAACCGGGAGCGGGCGCGACCAGGGGTCCTGATCATCGAAGCCGGCGATCACCTGAGCCACGATGGCTGCGTCGGCAACCGAGTTCGCCATCACCGAAACGCAATCGAGCGACCGGCACGCCGGCACGACACCGCGAGTGCTGACAAGGCCCACACTCGGCTTGAGACCGACGACCCCGTTCAACGCCGCGGGAACGCGCCCGGACCCCGCGGTATCGGTCGCCAGAGAAAACGCAACCAGGCCCGCCGCAACAGCTACCGCGGATCCTGATGACGACCCGCCGGAGATGAGGGAGCTATCGTGGGCCGAGGAGGGCGTCCCGTAAGGAGAACGGGTACCGTTCAGACCGGTAGCGAACTGGTCCAGGTTGGTCTTGCCGACGAGGATCGCGCCTGCCGCGATCAGGTCGCGAACCACGGGTGCCGACTGCTGGGGGCTGTAGGCGAAAGACGGGCACGCCGCCGTCGTCGCCCACCCCTCGACGTCCATGTTGTCTTTGACCGCGAAGGGGATGCCCCAGAGCGGAAGACGATCGCGATCGGCAGGATCGAGTGCTTCAGCATCTCGGACGAGTCGATCGGAGACCGAGATCCAGACTCCGTCACGTCCTCGCGCATCGATCGCAGCCAGAGTGCGCTCCGCCACATCGCGAGGTGTGCAGGTTCCCCGCCGGTACGCGGAGTGGAGGCGGGCGATCTCCATGCGAGGAGAGATCACCGCGCGGATCCCTTACCGAACGCGTCATCCAGCGCCGACGACTCCGCGACCGCACCGAAAACACCCCCCTGCATGGTGATCATCTTCAGCGCCGCCTCGTAGTTTCCGTGATCGGTGGCGCCTGTGCAGTCACTGAGCAGAAGGCACTCGTAGCCGCGATCGTTCGCCTCCCGCATCGTCGTGTGCACGCAGACGTCGGTTGTGATCCCCGTCAGAATCAGATGAGTGATCCCCCGAGTGCGCAAGATCACGTCGAGATCGGTTCCGTAGAACGCCCCCTTGCCAGGCTTGTCGATGACGATCTCGCCCACGAGAGGTGCCACTTCGGGCACAATCTGCCACCCGGGTTCCCCGCGTACGAGGATGCGTCCTCCCGGTCCTGACGACCCGATCTCGGCACCGATCTGCTGCGAGCGCCAGAGTTTGTTGGGCGGGCAGTCCGAGAGATCCGCCCGATGACCCTCGCGAGTATGGATCACCTGGAGGCCTGCCGCGCGAGCGGAACCGAGGATCCGCGCTGTGGGCGCGAGTCCGCGTCGGGTGAGTGTGAGGTCGTACCCCATGCGGTCGACGTAGCCACCGACCCCGCAGAAGTCCACCTGCCAGTCGATACACAGGAGCGCGGTCGACTGGGCGGAGAACGTTCCGTCGAACGGCCACGCGTACGGTGTGGCCGCTACCGGCCCGAATCTGCTCGTCATCGCCTCGTCTCACCTCCGCCCGTGGGTTCCTGCCACACCACCGTCACCGGACCTCCTCCAGGTGGCCCTTGGTTCTCGGCGCCTCCGGAGACGTAGATCGATGTGCGCCCGAACACCCCCGCTAGAAGGCCTCCTACGGCCGCGCGCGCGTGTCGTGTCGACGAGAGGTCGGTGTCGGTGAGCATCGTGTGCCGTAACCCTCGGATCCGCCCGTCCGGACTCGCCTCGGCCTTCGCGAAGACCTGCACGATGGTGCCGCCGGCGGCTCGGATGCGATCGCGGAGCGCGACGATCTCCTCCACGTCGATCGCGTCGTGCATGACCACCGTCTCAGCGTTCAGCTGTCCGCCGGGGTCGAGTCGAGACCCGAACGCCA
>NZ_DCBW01000047.1:4385-13754 GCF_002313585.1 Microbacterium sp. UBA1097
GTCGAGTCGAGACCCGAACGCCAGCACGAGGCACCGGTCGAGCTCGATACCGGCGGAAGCCGAAGCGACCGCCGACCAGACAGAAGGATCGCCTGCGAGGCCTTGGTCCGCTTCGACTCCGCCGATCTCTCCGCACGCGAGCGCGACGCCCAGCGAGCTAGCCGCTCGGGATCGCGCCATCGATAGGTAGGGATCATCCGTCACGGCCCCGCCTCTCGCTGACACGATCTGCTCGGTCGTCAGCAAAGGGCATTTCACGAGCACCATGTGGGCGTTGCGTGGATCAAAGCCTCCGTTGCGGCACGCTTCGAGCGTCGCCGCAGCGACCGCGTCGACCTGCTCTCGGCGCCCGAGCCCTTCGACAGATAACCGAGGGGTCTGCGCGAACCCCGCCGCAAGTCGCCCGTTGCCTGATGTCGAACCCTCCGAAACCACGGTGACATGCGGGCTGAGGACTCCCTCAGTGCCGCCCGACATGACGGTCAACGCCGGTTCCGAGAGCCCCTCGGTCCAGGCGCGAGTCGCGAGAGCCCGGCTGAAGTCGTTAACGCCGCCGTTCCCCTCCGTCTTTCCGATGACGGCAAGGACCCTTCGCCCGAACACCCTGTCGACCGGGGCGTCGTCGGGGGCAGCAACCGGCACGACCGTCAGATCGACATACATCAGCGCGTCCGGTCGTCGGCCGGGAGCGATTCCGCACCCAGCGCGGCGAGGACGGAGTCCGATGAAGCGACAGCCGCGAACAAGCCGCCCTGCATCGTGAGGATCTCGATCGTCTGCAAGTGCCGGGCGCGATCGGTCGCGGCCGTGCAATCCGACAGCACGAGTACCTCGAACCCGCGATCGTTGGCCTCCCTGATTGTGGTCGACACGCAGACATCGGTGGTCAACCCCGTAATCAGCAGATCGGTAATCCCCGCCATGCGCAGAATGTGCTCGAGGTCGGTGGCGTAGAACGCACCTTTGCCGGGCTTGTCGATGACCGTCTCACCCGCAAGCGGGGCCAACTCGGGGATGATCTCCCACCCAGCCTCGCCTCGAATCAGCACGCGTCCCAGAGGCCCGACGGACCCGATCTCGACCCCCTGACTGGCGGAACGCCACCTCTTGGTGTCGGGCAGATCAGAGAGATCGGGGCGGTGCCCTTCTCGCGTGTGGATCACCGTCAGCCCGAGTTCGCGCGCCCGCCCAAGCACTCTTTGGGTGGGTTCTATCGCCGCACGGGTCAGGCTGATGTCATAGCCCAGCGAATCAATGAATCCACCGCTGCCGCAGAAGTCGACCTGCCAGTCGATGCAGAGCAGAGCCGTGCGCGTGAGATCGAGTTGACCGTGCCACGGCCAGGCATAGGGATCCGCCTGGATCGCCTGCGGTGTTGTCGTGGTCACTATGACTCCCTTGCTCACCTCGATCGTATACGACCTACCGGAGAGGGCCGGCGTCGGAGTGTTACCGCCGTGTTAAACCTCAGCGACGGATGAGCTCGTCGAAGAACGCAAGGTCGCCGAGGACGTGCTCGCGCATGAGATGAGCCGCGGCCTCCTCGCCGCCGAGAATCGACGCGCAGATGTCGCGATGCTCATCCCACGACCCGGCAGCGCGCGCAGCCAGCTCCGCTCCGAATATCCAACTGAGGCGGCTGCGCAGCGTCCTCAGCATCTCGACGAGTTCTCGATTTCCGGAAGCAATCGCCACCGTGTCGTGGAATCGCTCCACCAGCTCCGAATGGCGCTCGGGTTCGGTCACCGGGTCGAGGGTGCTGCCCTCTTCTGTAAGAGATCGAAGTTCGCGTGCCATCGCCCCTCCGTGGGCAGCCGCGGCAAGCCGCGCCGCCATCGCCTCGAGTTCGGCGCGGATCGCGATGAGCTCGCGGGTGCCCGATGACTCGGGCTGGGCGACTATTGCACCCTTGTATTTGCGCAACTCGAGAAAGCGCTGCTGCTCCAGCACCTGAAAGGCCTCGCGCACGGGTACTCGGGAGACGTCGAAATCGGAAGCAATCTCCTCCTCGCGAAGCCGGCTGCCGGGAACGTACGAGCCATCGATGATCCGTCCCCGGATCGCGGCGGCAATCACGTCGCGCAGGGGAAGCCCAGCACGAGAAGCCATGCTCCTCACTCTAGGGACCAACCCCGCCAGATGCCGAGTTCCGGTCGCCTCAGCTGGATGCTCCCCCGCTTGCGGACGATTCCGCCTCCGTCGCGTCCAGTCGCGCGTTCAGCCCGTCGACGATGCGATGCAAGCGATCATCCCGCAGCAGATCCGGCTCACGGGGTCGCTCGAACCCCACTTCGACGACATCGGCGACCTGCGCCGGTCTGGCGCTCAGCACGACGACTCGGTCGGCGAGGAACACCGCCTCCTCGACGCTGTGCGTGACGAGGAGCGTCGTGATGCGCAACCGCGTCCACACCGCCTGCAGCTCCACATTGAGTCGTCGTCGCGTCACCGCGTCGAGCGCTCCGAACGGCTCGTCCAGAAGCAGAACGGAGGGATCCAGAGCCAGAGCCCGCGCGATCGAGACTCGTTGACGCATCCCGCCGGAAAGCTGGGACGGGCGCGCATCGGCGAAGCCCCGGAGTCCGACCAAGTCGATCAGATCATCTACCTGGTGCCGATCGACGTCACGGCCCGCGACTCGGAAAGGGAGCTCAATGTTCTTGCGCACCGTCAACCACGGCAGCAGTGCGTGGTCCTGGAACGCGACACCCAGGCGATGATCGCGCGCGAGGACTCGCGGATGCTCACCGGCGATCGTCACGGACCCCGAAGTCGGCTCGTCAAGTCCGGCAATCATCCGCAAGATCGTCGACTTCCCCGAGCCCGACGGGCCGATGAGCGCGACGAACTCCCCCTCGGCGATCTCCAGGTCTACCCGCTTGATCGCCTGGACCGACGCTCCGCGCTTCAGCCGGAACGACTTCGAGACCGCCTCGACCCGCACGCTGCGCCCGAGAGGCGCGCCGGCGTTCATCGGCCCACCTGGAGTCGTGCGCGGTCCGCGATGCCGCGGGAACGCTCCGAGGCCTCCCGCACCAGGGCCGCGAGGTCGCCGTCAGCGCCAAGGAAGGTAGGAACGCCGCGTTCGACGACGACCCGACCGTCGACTATCACGGTACGTACCGCGACCGTGGGTTGCAAGAATACGAGCGCCGCGTACAAGTCGGCCGCGGGCGTCATCCGCGGCTCCTCCAGATCAAGGATGACGAGGTCGGCGCGCTTGCCGACCTCGATCGATCCGATCAGGTCATCCATACCCAGAACCCGCGCTCCCTCGATCGTTGCCATTTCCACGACCCGCTGCGGACTGATCGCCCCCGGGTCACGACTCACCGCGCGGTGCAGGAGCGCCAGGAGCTTCATCGAACCGAAGAGATCGACCGCATCCGAGCAGTTCGCATCGTCCGTGCCGATCCCCATCGGGATGCCCGCCCGGAGCATTCGCGGAACCGGCGCGACCCCGGCGCCTAGAAAGGCGTTGCTCGCCGGCTGCGTCGATACCCGGGTGCCCGATTCTGCGAGCAACCGGATCTCACGATCGGAGACGTCGATGCAGTGCGCCGCGAGCAACCTCTCATCGAGCGCACCGACGCTGTCGAGATACTCGACCGCGCCCATCATGTGCTGCACGCGCTCCCGCTCGTCCTCGGCGACGTGCATCGTCCACATGGTTCCGCGCTCGCGCGCGATCTGTCGGCTCCGCTGCAGGGCGCGTCGGGAGACGATTCCGGGGATCGCCGGCGACGGCCACACTCGGATCCGACCCTCACCGGCCCTGTCGTACCTCCGCACGATCTCATCGAGGTCGGCCAAGACGCGATCGGTGTCGACGAAGATGTCGCTGTCCGGAACGTCCGGGGCCTTCGCACGGACCGCGCCGAGATAATCCTCGAAACCCGGCGCAGGCTGGTCGGCGAACATGCGAGCGTATACAGCGCGGATGCCGCTCTCGACGAGGGCCTCGACAGTGCTCGCCGCGGTGGAGACCATGGAACGCGTTCCAGCATCCTCGTTGTCAACGATCGTCGTCACACCGTTCATCAACGCCTCCGTCGCGAACAGCAAGGTCGCGCACCGGATGTCGTCGTTCTCGTACACGCTCAGGCCCGGGTACAGCACGTTGTAGAGCCACTCGTAGAGTGGCCGATCGTGGGAGTAGCCGCCGCGAAGCAGGATCTGCGGCACATGGGTGTGCGCGTTCACGAGTCCCGGGATCACCGCGCGCCCCGCCGCCTCGATCACCCGCGAGCCGACGGGAATCTCGACGTTCGATCCCACTGCGACGATCTCGCCGTCCTCGACCAACACGGTCGCCCGCTCGAGGTCGCGGCGCTCATCGTCCATCGTCAGCACTCGCGCGTCAACGATCGCCACCGCGCTCATGCCCGCGCCTCCTCGCCGGCTGCCACCGCATCGAGCTCCGCGAGCAGCGCGCTACGACGGTCATCGTCGCAGAAGGCCGACTCGATCGATGTTCGCGCGATGGCGAGAAGGTCATCGCGCTGCCAGCCGAACGCCCGCGCGGTCGCGGCGTACTCCTGGTCGAGAATCGATCCCAGGGCAGTGCCGTCGTCGGTGTTGAGGCTGATCCGCACCCCGGCTTGCCGCAACTCCTCGACTGGATGCGCGGCCCGGCTCTCGGTAAATCCAAGAGCGACGTTCGACCCCGGGCAGATGCCGAGCGGGATGCCTCGGTCGGCGATCTCGGCGACCAGCGCCGGTTCCTCGATCGCGCGGAAGCCGTGATCGATACGATCGGCCATCAGGAGGTCGATCGCATCGCGGACACCCTCGGGACCACTGGACTCCCCTGCGTGAACGGTCCGGTAAATGCCACGGGATGCCGCGCGGCGGAAAGTGTCGGCGAACCTTGCGGACACACGCCCGGCAACCGCTTCGTCGCCGTCGATCGACAGGGCGACCACCCGCGGATGGTCCCGCTCCAGCATCCAATCCAGCAGTTCATCGGCCTCAGCGGCGGATTGCTGGCGCAACAAGCTCAGGCACAGGCCAGTCGACGGGAGTCCGTCCTGTTCCGCCTCTCGCCATCCGGCGTCGAGGGCGTCGACGAGTCCCGCGATATTTCCGCGCCAGGCCTCCCAGTGGGTCGGGTTGATGATCACGTCGGTGTAGCGGATGCCGCTGGCCGCCTGCCTCTGGGCGAACCGATAGGCGACGGATGCCGCGTCGTCGGCGGTCCTGACCAGCGACGCACCCCAGTCGAGGAACTGGAGAAATTCGGTGAGTCCGTCGAAATCGAAGAGCTGCTCGGCCGGTCGGCGAAGGGGCACCCCGTACTTGCCGGCCAGTCGCATCAGCTCCTCCCGGTCGATGCATCCGTCCAGGTGCACGTGGACCTCGGCTTTGGGTACCGTCCGTACCCAAGCCTCGTCGATGTTGTCGTTCACGATCATCCCTTCCCATTACTGCCGTCGTGATAAGCCGCTTCGAGCCACCGCGTCACGGCCGAAGCCAGCCCGAAGAATGCGAGAGAGAGCACTGTGGCGACGATGGCGGCACCCCAGGATCGCGACATGTCGTAGGAGACCCGCGACACCACGAAGAGCTGCCCGAGACCCGACGACCCGACGACGAACTCGGCGAGCAGCACCCCGACCACCGACCCGACCGCAGAGAGCCGGAACGCCTCCAAGAGCGAAGGGACCGCGGCCGGGAGATCGAGCCGCCGGAACCTCGTCCATCTCGAGGCTCCCAGCACCGTCAGCAGGTCCTGCTTGCTGCGCGAGGCGGAGGCCAGACCGCGCGACACCAGGACGAACGCTGGAAAATACGCGACCAGTGTGGCGACGACCAGCACGGTCGGCGTTCCGTAACCGACAATCCGCGCGAAGATCGGAACCATCGCCACCATGGGAACAGCGCGGACGATCAGCACCGCGGGCCGCACCGCCGCACGCACGACTCCTGAGAGATGGGCCGCGATGGCGAGTCCGATGCCAAGCAGTTGTCCCAGGACGAGACCCGTCGCGGCCAGCCCGGCGCTCACCGTGAGGTCGGGAAGATACGCATCCGGATGTCCGACCAGGTCGGCGAGAACACTCGCCGGGGAGGGCATGACGACCCGGTTGACCTGCCCGATCACGACCCACAGCGCCCACGCGGCGACGATCGCCACGACCGCCACGTTGTCCCAGGCGAACCGGGCGACCGCTCGCCCGATAGCCGTCACGCGCGCGTTCACAGCCCGAACCTCGCCGCGCTCCGCCGGGCGAGTGACGCAGCGCCGCCGTAGACGATGCTGGCGGGCACTGCGGTCAGGACCCCCGCCGCCCACAGCAACGGGATGTCGTAGTTCTGCATCGAGTTGATCAGCAGGGGCCCGATGCCCCGGGCGGAGCCGAACCACTCGCCGATCACCGCCCCCAACAGGGCCGCGGGAATCGCCAGCTGAAGAGCCGCGAACACCGCTGGGAGCGCCGCGGGCGCTTCCAGCTGCGCGAGCACCGCGATCCGCCGGGCACCCAGTACGGCAAACAGGTCCTCCTGCGCCGCCCGTCGGGTCCACAGCGCGGAGCAGATGACGACAAAGGCAGCGAAGTAGGCCGCTGTCGCCGCCAGCGCCGCGGGCACGACGGCGCGGGGCAGAAGGACCATGAGCAGCGGGCCGAGGGCGACGACCGGAACCGCCTCGACGAGAACCGCGAAGCGCTCCGCCGGGCGACGCGTGACCGGCATCAGGCGGGAGAGCACCGCGGTCGCCACCGCGGCGCTGATTCCGATCACGCCGCCGAGAAGCCCCTCCTGGACGGTCACCCCGAGCGCCCCCCACAACCTCGGCGCACGCGCGGGATCGACGATCACCCACAACACGTCGGTGAGGGGTGGCCAGGAGGTGGAGAGGACCCCGGTCCGGCCGATGATCTCCCACGCCGAGGCGAAGAGGAGCACGCCGATCACGATCTCGATGGTCTTTCGGGACCGCGTCGCCGTGCCGACCGGACCGAGGTCCTGCACAGTCATCGGAGCAGGGTTGCCGATCCGCCGAAGACCTCGTCGAGCAGCGATTCGTCAACGTAAGTCGCGACATCAGGAAGATCGGTCATGCCCGCAGCCCGCAGGATCGGGTACATCTTCTGCTCGATGTCCTCCGCCGAGATCCGCAACAGACCCGACTCCGCGGTGAGATCGCTCGTCGTCATCGGGATCTGATTGATGTTCTCCTTGATCTGCTGGCTCAGCGAGAGTCCCAGGTCGGCTCCCCACACGTCGACCGCGAGCTGCGCGGCCACTTCGGGGTCGTCGGCGTTCTTCTCCCAGCCCTTCACGGTAGCCCGCAACCAGGCGACAACCAGGTCGCGGTTCTCTTCCAGGTAGGTGCGGTCGACGAAGATCATGTTGGAGTAGACATCCAGACCCAGGTCCTGCCACGACACGCTGGTGTAGTCCACACCCTGCTCTTCGAGGATGAGTCCCTGGTTGGTGGCGAAGGCGGTGATCCCGTCGACGTCTCCGTTCACGAGCGCTTGCACGTCGTAGCCGATCGGCACGAACTCGTAATCCGGCTCTAGCCCGTTGATGGTGAAGATGGCATCCAGTTCACGCTGCTGCCCCTGGGGGCTTCCGATGCGCTTGCCGATCATGTCCTCGACCGAGTTGATCGGGTTCTCGGAGAGCGACAGGATTGCCAATGGGCTCTCCTGGTAGACAGCACCGACGAGCACCACGTCGGCTCCCTCCGACACGGCGTCGATGAACGAGGTGAAGTTCGTATCGAGTCCGATCGGTGCGTCACCGGATGCGACGATCTGAACGGTGTTGGAGACGTTGGGGCCGCCCGGCAGCCATTCGGCGACGATGCCCTCCTCCGCGTAGTAGCCCTCGCTCTCGGCGATCCACATTCCGGCGAACTCCACGTTGGTGACCCAGTTCAGCTGTGTCGCCACGACCGGAAGGGACTCTTCCTCGGTCGATGGCTCCGCCGCACAACCGGCGATCGTCAGCATCCCCACCATGGTCGCACCCGCCCAGGCGAGACGCCTATCGCGGTGGCTTGAAGTCTTCATAAGCCTCTCAATTCTCGCGGCAATCATGACGCGATCTCTCGCGTTTTGTATACGATCCATGCTCGCTGGCTGTCGTTGCGCGGGCATGGCCTGAACATTTCCAGCGTGTAAAAGATGCTGCGCCGCCCGCAGGGGCGGGTCACCGGCGCCGTTCCCGGCACTGAAGCGTTCGGCGAGCACCCCGAAGTCAGGCGGTCGCTGCGATCCTCAGGATCACAACGCCGACGATCGACGACCCCCGCGATCCGGGAATTCGCGCGGCGATACCTGGGCGTGCTGCCGTGGCGCCTCGCCCACCGGGCGCGGTTCCTCCTGCTGGTGGCGCCCGTGAGGCTCGTCGTCGTGGGCTCCGGGGCGGTCTGGACCCGTGGTCGGCGTGATCGGTGCCTTCACGTCATGATCGTCGCGTTCATCCGGCATTGTCAGGCCGACTGGAACGCCGAGGGACTCATCCAGGGATCGAGCGACATCCGGCTCAACAACACCGGACACCGATAGGTGGCGGATACCCCGATGACCCTGCGCTCACTGCCGTGGATGCGGTCGTGAACTTCCCGCTCCTGCGCGCCCGCGAGACGGCCCGCATCATCGCGGAAGGGCTGAACACCCCGTTCGGCACCGCGTATCCGAAGCTCGCCGAACGCGACTACGGCGAGCTGGAGGGCACCTCGGCCGCCGCCGCGATCGCGCGCTGGCCCGACCGGGAGTATCCGGGCGCAGCGTCGCTCGACTCCCTCGCTGTGCACGGGGTCGTGGCCCTGACCCGCATCGCCACCGACTTCCCGGCAAGGCGGTGCTCGTGGTCTGCCACGGCACGCGAGGTGGTGGTGCTCGAGGGGCACGATCGTGCCGCCGCAGTCGCTCGTCGCGGGCATCCCGGGCAAGGTGCGCCGCGAGCTCACTGACGAGGAGGTCGCGGGGTTGCTCGGCAACTCCGCGCGCTATGTGCCGCGGTCGAAGGTGTACAAGGCGGCGGAGGGTCAGGACGCCGCGGGTTAGGACACCGCCGCGATCCGCAGGATCACGACGCCGACGACCGGCACCAGCGCGACGACCAGCGCCAGGATCGCGATGCCGCGCGCGAGACCGCGCACGAGGCAGACGATCGAGATCACCAGCGCCGCCAGCACGAGCGCGGCTCCGGCGAGGAACAGCACGATGAATCCACCCGCTCCGCTGCCGCTGCCGTCGAGGGCGGCGGGAACCCCGAGCACGAAGCCGGCGTACATGGCGGCGGTGCCAAGCACGGCGAGCAGGAGGGCGATGCCGGCAGGGACGCGGGTGGGGCTGACGTAGACGTCGCTGTCACTCATGGCGACCACCCTAGACGGTATGTAGTAGCCCT
>NZ_DCBW01000005.1:0-8053 GCF_002313585.1 Microbacterium sp. UBA1097
CTTCCTCCGCGCGAGTTGTCCTTCACCCACATCGAGCAACTAAGGACAACTCGACTCAAGGAAGGACAAGTCGGCTGAAAGGAGGACAAGTCGGCTGAGCGAAGGACAACTGGGCTGAAGGAGGGAGGTGCGTGGAACACTGGTGCCATGGAGTTGCACATCACCGGCGATGACGCTGCCGACCGGCTGCTATCGGACGATCCGCTGGCACTGCTGATCGGGATGCTGCTGGATCAGCAGATCGCGATGGAGACCGCCTTCACAGGCCCGAAGAAGATCAGGGAACGAACGGGAGAGCTCTCCGCATCCGCCCTGGCGGCGTACGCCCCCGAAGCATTCGTCGAGGTGTTCCGCCAGACCCCGGCCGTGCACCGGTTTCCGGGATCGATGGCGGGCAGGGTGCAGGCGCTGTGTGAGGCTGTCGCGACCGACTGGGATGACGATGCCGCCGAGATATGGACGCGGGGCGAACCCGATGGCGCCGAGGTGTTGAGACGACTGAAGAAGCTGCCCGGATTCGGTGAGCAGAAGGCGAAGATCTTCCTCGCACTGCTCGGGAAGCAGTACGGCTTCGACGGGGACGGATGGCGCGAGGCCTCGGCTCCCTACGGCGAAGCAGGCTCGTTCCGCAGCGTCGCCGACATCACGAGCCCCGAGTCCCTTGCGAAGGTGCGAGAGCACAAGAAGGCGATGAAGGCTGCCGCCAAGGGCTGATACTCACCCTCGATTCCGCAGCCTGTGTCAGGCGCCGGTGAGGCGCTCGCCGAGGTAGGTTTCGACGTTCTCGAGCGGCACACGCTCTTGGGCCATCGTGTCGCGATCACGCACCGTGACGGCGTTGTCGTCGAGGGAATCGAAGTCGACGGTGACGCAGAACGGGGTACCGATCTCGTCCTGTCGGCGGTAACGGCGACCGATCGCGCCTGCATCGTCGAAATCGACAGCCCAGTGCCCGCGCAAGCGATCAGCCAGTCCGCGGGCGAGCGGCGACAGGGCCTCGTTACGCGACAGCGGCAGCACGGCGACCTTGACCGGCGCCAGGCGCGGGTCAAGCTTCAAGACGGTCCGGGTGTCGGTGCCACCCTTCGCGTTGGGAACCTCTTCTTCGCGGTAAGCGTCGACGAGGAACGCCATCATGGCGCGAGTAAGCCCGAACGAGGGCTCGATGACATACGGGGTGTACTTCTCGCCCGAGGCTTGGTCGAAGTAGGTCAGGCTCTGCCCGGATGCCTCGGCATGGCTCTTCAGGTCGTAGTCGGTGCGGTTGGCGACCCCCATGAGCTCGCCCCACTCCTTGCCCGGGAACCCGAAGCGGTACTCGACGTCGATCGTGCCGGCGGAGTAGTGGGCGCGATCCTCCTCGGGCACATCGAAGCGCCGCATGTTCGCCGGGTCGATACCGAGGTCGGTAAACCAGTCCCAGCACGCCTCGACCCAGTGGTCGAACCACTCCGGAGCCTCGGCCGGGGGAGTGAAGTACTCGATCTCCATCTGCTCGAACTCGCGGGTTCGGAAGATGAAGTTGCCGGGGGTGATTTCGTTGCGGAACGCCTTGCCGACCTGACCGATCCCGAAGGGCGGCTTCTTGCGGCTCGCGGTGAGCACGTTCGTGAAGTTCACGAAGATGCCCTGCGCGGTTTCGGGGCGGAGGTAGTACAGGCCCGACTCGTCGTCGACGACCCCGAGGTAGGTCTTGACCAGACCCGAGAACGCGCGGGGTTCGGTGTACTGGCCCTTCGTGCCGCAGTTGGGGCACGGCACGTCGGCCAGCCCGTTCTCGGCGGTGCGACCCTTGCGCGCCTCGAAGTCCTCGATGAGGTTGTCGGCGCGGAACCGCTTGTGGCACTGCAGGCACTCGACGAGGGGATCCGTGAAGGTCGCGACGTGCCCGGATGCCTCCCACACGCGCTTGGGCAGGATGATCGAGGAATCGAGGCCCACCATGTCGCCGCGCCCGCGGACGAAGGTCTGCCACCACTGACGGCGGATGTTCTCTTTGAGCTCGGTGCCGAGCGGACCGTAGTCCCATGCGGAGCGGGAGCCCCCGTAGATCTCGCCGGCTTGGAAGACGAACCCGCGATGACGGGCGAGGGCGATCACTTTGTCGAGGCGGGACTGCTCGGCCACGGAGGAACTCCTGGGTCGGGGATGCGCTGCGCGCGAGGGTATCGCGGATGCCGCGACATCCGACGATTCTATCCGCCGCGACTCACAGGCCGCGTGCCGTGTGGGTTCCGAGGACGACGTCGACGAGCCGCTCGGCCTCACCGTCGTCCCCGTTCGAGGGCGCGAAGACGCGTAGGACGATCGCGCCGACCAGAAGCTCGATGATCGAGGAGATGGGTGCTGTCGGCGGCAGCTCGCCATCGGTCACGCCCTTTTCGAGCCGATGCACGAGGTCACCGTCAGCCCCGAGTCGCTCGCGAATGCGCTCGCCGATCGCAGGGTTGGTCGTTCCCGCTGCCAGCAGCGACCGGAGCATCTCGTCATGCCCGGGGTCATCAACAAAGTCCAGGACGATACGCATCCAGCTCGCCAGATCGTCTCGCAGCGTGCCCGAGAAGCTGGGCGCGAAGTGCTCGGGCATCAGGAAGCCCTCGATGAGCGCCTCGGCGACCAGGTCGCTCTTTCCCGGCCACCACCGATAGATCGTCTGCTTGCCGACCCCCGCCTCGGCAGCGATCCCCTCAATGCTCAGGTGCCCGAACCCTCTCTCCAGAAACAGGCGAGCTGTCGCGCGCAGGATCGCCAGGCGCGCCTCTTCGCTGCGCGGGGGGCCACCTCGTCGTCCGGTGGAGATGGGCAGGGCTTCGGTCATGTCGGTCACAGTATCCATCCTCGAGTCAGTGTCCGTCTTCGACTCAGCATGCGAGACGGTACGTATCGTATGCTGTCGGTTGCTCTCCCCCGCGTCCCGCCCGAAAGGTGACCATGGCTGAACTGCTGTACCGGCTCGGCAAGGCTTCTGCCCAGCGCGCGTGGATCGTGATCGTCGCCTGGGTCGCGGTTCTCGGTCTCGCGGGCGGCGCCTTCGCCCTGGGCGCCGGCACGCTGGCCACGAGTTTCGACGTTCCCGGAACCGCATCGGGCGAGGTAACCGACGAGCTCGCCCAGAAGCTCCCCGACTATTCGGGGGCCTCGGGTCAGATCGTGCTGCACACCGAAGATGGCGAGCCTTTCAGCGACGAACAGCGTGCGGAGGTCGCTGACCTTGCTGCAGGCATCCGCGACTTGCCCGACGTCGCCCGGGCCGTCGACCCGTTCGAGGCCGAACAGGAACGAGCCGACCGACAGCAGGAGATCACCGACGGGCGTGCCCAGCTCGAGCAAGGACGCGCGCAGCTCGAGTCCGGACAGGCACAGCTCGACGCCGCCCGAGCCGAGGTCGAGAGCGGACAGGCTCAGCTCCAGGACGCACAGGAGCAACTGGATGCCGCCCGCGCGCAGGCTGAGGCAGGCGGCGCCCCCGCCTCCCAACTCGCGGCCCTCGACCAGCAGCAGGCTCAGCTGGATGCCCAGCGTCAACAGTTGGATGCCGCGAGCCAGCAGCTCGAGGCGCAACAGGCGGAACTCGATGCCTCTCGTGAGGAACTGGCCACCAACGAGACGCAGCTCGAGCTCGGTGCCGACCTGCTCGAGCTCTCAGAGGGCATCGGAGTGGTCTCCAGCGACGGCACTACCGCTCTCCTGAACGTCGCGTTCGATGTACCGCTGCTCGAACTCGACGCCGAAGCGAAGCAAGCGGTGATCGATTACGTCGAGGCGCACCCGATCGACGGAGTCGAGGTCGCTTTCTCGACGACCCTCGCGCAGTCCCTCCCGAACCTGATCGGTATCGGGGAGATCGCCGGTGTCGTCATCGCCGCGATCGTGCTGCTGGTCATGCTCGGCACCGTCATTGCCGCCGCGCTGCCCCTCGTCACGGCGCTGGTAGGAGTGGGGATCGCGGTCTTGGCGGCACTCTCCTTGTCGGGCGTGATCGACATGTCTTCTGTCACGCCGATCCTCGGGGTGATGCTCGGACTTGCCGTGGGCATCGACTACTCGCTGTTCATCATCAACCGTCACCGCAAGCAGCTGCTTGAGGGCGCTGACCTCCGCGAGTCGATTGGCCTGGCCAACGGCACCGCCGGCAACGCCGTGACGTTCGCCGGGTCGACGGTGATCATCGCGCTGCTTGCCCTGAATATCACCGGCATCCCGTTCCTCGGCCTCATGGGAACCGTCGGCGCCTTCGCTGTTCTCGTGGCGGTCCTCATCGCCATCACGCTGACTCCTGCACTCCTGCGGCTCGTCGGGATGCGGGTCCTGGGCCGGCGCGCCCGGGCGCGCGTTGGGACAGTGCACCACGCTGACGATCGAGCTCGCGCGATGCCGACCTGGCGTGCGCTGCTCACGGCAGTCGGCGCAATCGTGGCGCTGCTGGTCATCGCGATTCCTGCCCTGTCGATGCGCGTGGGCCTGCCCGACGGATCGAGTGAGCCGGAGGACTCGTACGCCTATCAGGCATACGAGCTGACCGCGGAAGCGTTCGGATCCGGCGCGAACAGCACGCTGCTGGTGACGGCGGCTCTGCCGGGTGACCTGGATGACACCGCTCAGCTGCAGGCTCAGCTCGATGTGGCGACAGCCCTGTCGGAGGTCGAGAACGTGGTGGCCGTCGCGCCGATCGCGGTATCGGATGACGGCACGCTCGCTGCGTTCCAGGTCATCCCGACCGAAGGGCCCAGCGCAGAGTCGACCGAACAAGTGGTCCGAGACCTTCGAGCCCTGCCTCCCGTTGACGGGGAGTACGAGCTCGGCGTAGCCGGGCAGGCGGCGATCAACATCGACATCTCCGAGAACATCGCCGGAGTCCTCCCGCTCTACATCAGCGTCGTCGTCGGCCTGTCGCTTCTCATCATGATCGTGGTGTTCCGGTCGCTGCTGGTGCCGCTGATCGCTACGGGCGGCTTCATCCTGTCGTTGTTCGCAACCTACGGCGCGACTGTCGCGGTGTTCCAGTGGGGGTGGGGAGCCCCGATCTTCGGCCTCCACAGCACGGGTCCGATCCTGAGCTTCCTGCCGGTGCTGCTGGTCGGCATCCTGTTCGGACTCGCGATGGACTACCAGCTGTTCCTGTCGTCGGGGATGCGGGAGGCCTACGTGCACGGCACGCCTGCGCGCGTCGCCGTCATGCGCGGCCTGCGGGCCGGGCGAGCGGTAGTGACAGCGGCGGGGCTCATCATGGTTTCGGTGTTCGGCGGCTTCATCTTCGCCGAATCGACGATGATCCGCTCGATCGGCTTCGGTCTCGCGTTCGGTGTGCTGCTCGATGCCTTCGTCGTACGGATGCTGCTCATGCCTGCCCTCATGCACTTGCTGGGACGCTCCGCCTGGTGGCTGCCGCGCTGGCTCGACCGCATCGTTCCCAATGTCGATGTGGAAGGCGCCAAGCTCGAACGCGCCCACCACGCGCCCTGGGCCGAGGAGGATCAGGCCGAGGATTCCCACGAATCAGAACCCGCTGCGACGCAGGGGGAAGCGCTCACGCGGCGTGAACTGCGCGAACGCGGCGAACTGTAGCCAGCGGCCGGCGAGCGGCCCGGGCGTCTCTATTGCGTGATCGGCGCGACCACGTAGAGCAGCTGCGCCGTGCCGTCTTCCTGCTCGAGCAGAGTGACGCCCACGGTGTAGTCAGAGCCGGTGAACGACCAGATCTTCATCCCCCCGAAGTCGGACTCGGAGTCTGCGGTGTACCGGGCCTTCAGCTGCTCGATGATGCCCTCACCGTCGGCGACGCTCGGCAGTGTGTAGGTGACGGTGTAGCCACCGTCGACCGCGAGCGCAACGAGTGGTGAGCCGGAAGGGAGCGGGATGTCGGAGGGGAAGCCCTCCGGCACACTCGCGCCGTCACCGGTGTCGATGTCGACGCCGGTGGCGCCCTCGATGGCATCTTCGACGGTGTTGTTGATGAGCTGCTCGACCGGGTTCACGCATCCGGTCAGGGCAATGGCTCCGACGCCGAGCATGAGCGCGGCAGCGACGATTCGGGTCTTCATTGGTGTTCCTCCCCTGGGAGCGCGCGCCGACACGAACACCGGCGATGGTCGGCTCCCACCTCTGAGTGTGGCGACTCGCTGTGCGCCCCGCAAGGGGCGGCGATCACACGGATGGTGAGCCGCTCGAAGACCGCGCAACTCCCAGCATCCGAGCAACCTCTCCGCTGCGCTGCGAGAACCCGATGAGGTCCTGCTCGTCGGGATAAGGCTGGAGCACAACAGTGGTTGCACCCGCGGCGAAGAATGCCTCGACCGTCTCGGCGACCATTGCCACGTCGCCGTGCGCGCGCTCGCGCCCCGCCGGCTCGTCGGATGCCGCGGACCCATCGGTGAACCGCGCCGGGAGGTACACCACGACGGGGTAGTCGTCAGCTCTCTCGGCTGCCGCAGTTCGTACCCGGCTCGCCGCAGCACGCAGTCGGCTCGGGCTCCAGCCCGAGGGAATGACCGTTCCGTCGGCGAGGGCCCCAGCTCTGTCGAGTGTCTTGGGTCCTTCTGCCGCGGCGAAGACGGGAACGGCGACGGTCGGCGGCCAGTCCAGGGCCACGTCATCGAGCTGGACGTACCGCCCGTCGATCGTGACCCGTTCCCCGGAAAGCAGCGCTCGCAGTGTCGGCAAGTACTCCGCCATCAGCGTGAGGGGGGATGCGTGCCGCGCGCCGACCTGCGCCATCCAGCTCTGCACCCCGTGGCCGACGCCGCCGATGATGCGCCCCGGAAACAGCCGCGAGAGGGTAGCGAGCTCCATGGCGGTCAGCGCGACGTTGCGAAGCGGCATGGGCAGCACACCGATCGCGACGGTCAGCTCGGTCGTGGCGGCCAGAGCCGCGGCAGCCTCGGCGATACCCGACTCGCGAAAGCAGTCCTCCCACAGCCACAGCTGGGGTACTCCGGCGTCCTCGACCGAGAGAGCCACCTCCCGGAGACGTTCGGGCGGGAAGGCGGGTTCGAACACGACACCGAGTGAGCGCATGCACCCACGCTAGAGCAGGCAGCCGACAAGCCCGGTGGGCCTCAGGAACCGAACCCGCAGTAGTCGGCCACGGCGTTCAGGATCTCGGCGCGCATGTCCGGCGGGGCCGCCAGCTCGATCTGGCCGTTCTCGCCGCCGACTGTCACATCCGTCGTGAAGATCGTGCCGCGCTTGTCTTCCTGCACGGCATGGGCATCGCAGCGGAACGGCTCGAGCACGATGTTCACCTCGCGGCGAGCGGTATCGCCGGCGGGGAGCTCGATCTGCAGCGGTAGCGCGGCGTCCGGTCCGGTGCCGGCGTCGCCGAAACCGAGGAGGTTGGTCGGGCGGATCGCCTCGATCCTCGCGCCACCGGCTCCGGTCGGCAGGACCCCGAGGGTGAGGATGCCGACACCTCCGCCCGCGCCAGGTTCGAAGTGCGTGAACGAGGCAGCCGCCGCGTCGCCGAGCGCGTCGGCGACACACTCGCGCGCGTGCATCGCCGGCAGGAACTCGAGCGCGTCGGGAAGGTCTGCCCGCGCGATCCCCGAGCGCTCATCGAGACGCCACGCGAACTCCACGGTGGACGCCCCGTCATCGGGAACATCGCAGGCCGGCCTCGGGAGTTGGATACGAATGCCGACAGTGCTGCCCGGAGCGATGACACTCGTCCGTTGGAGCACGCGGTCGGCATCCGTCTCGAAACGCGGGTCAGCCACTGAGAGGGCGTCGACACTCAGCGGTGAGTCGGTGCCGTTGGTGATCTCGACCTGGGCCTGATGCAGCGCGACATCCGAGCGCTGCTGCACAAGCCGCACACTCACCCCCTCGGGAAGATCCTCGTTCGGGGCCGCGGAAGCACACGCGGCGATCCCGAGGACCAGCGCAGCACCCAGCATCACGGCGACGAGTCGCCGCTGACCCGAGGTACCGGCGGGGCCGGTCACCGGCGGAGCACCTCGCGGGCAACTGTCATGTCCTCCAGCGCGACAGGGTCGATCTCGATGCCCAGCCCGGGGCCCGTGGGCACCCGAACGTGGCCGTCTTCGAGAACGGCGGT
>NZ_DCBW01000005.1:8364-39105 GCF_002313585.1 Microbacterium sp. UBA1097
CGGCGGGCTCGGTGACGATGTCTCGATCGTAGAACCGCGAGGATGCCGAGATATCGCCCGGCAGCGTGAATCCGGGGAGGGCTGCCAGCGCAGCGTTCGCGGCGCGACCGATCCCCGTCTCGAGCATCCCGCCGCACCACACCGGCACGCCGGCCACTCGGCACAGGTCGTGAATACCCACGGCCTCGAGGTAGCCGCCCACGCGCCCCGCCTTGATGTTGATGACGGATGCCGACCCGAGCGCGAGAGCGTCGGCTGCAGCCTTCGACGACACGATCGACTCGTCCAGACACACCGGTGTGCGCAGGCGCTGGGCGAGCGTCGCATGGTCGACGAGGTCGTCCTCCTGCAGGGGCTGCTCGATCAGGAGCAAGTCGAACCTGTCGAGTTCGGCGAGGGTGTCGGCGTCAGCGAGCGTGTACGCGGAGTTGGCGTCCACCTGCAGCGGGATATCGCCGAAGGCATCCCGAACGGCGGCGGTGTCGGCGATGTCGCGGCCGGGCTTGATCTTGATCTTGATGCGGACGTACCCCTCGTCGAGGTATCCACGGACGGTGTCGACCAGAGCGGCGGGGTCGCGCTGGATGCCGACGCTCACACCCGAGGGCACGCGGTCGCGGATCGCGCCGAGGTACTGTCCGAACGGTCGCCCCTCGGCGCGCAGCGCGGCATCGAGTATCGCGAGTTCGAGCCCCGCTTTCGCCATCCGGTGCCCGACAAAGGGTTCCAAGACGGAGGCGACGTCTTCGGGGGCGAGAGTGTGCCGATCCAACAGCGCGGGGATGAGAAAGCGCAGCGACACGTCCCACGCGCCCTGCGTGTACTCGCTCGAGTACAGCGGAGACTCCTGCGTGACGATCTCACCCCAGCCGTCCCCATCGGCAGTCAGCGCCCGCGCGACGATGACCTCGCGCACCGTCTCGGTGCCGAAGGATGTCGTGAACGGCGAGACGAGCGGTAGGTGCAGCACCCGCAACTCGATTCCCTCGAGCGTCACTGTCGGAGCGGGCTGTGCGATCGGCATGCGGCCAGGCTAATCCTCGTTAGGCCAGATCGTTCAGTCGCGCCATATTGCGGGCCAACCGACCCGGCACCCGCAGTTCGGCGCGACCGAAATGGAGGCCACCATCGTTCAGTCGCGCCATATTGCGGGTCACCCAACCCACACCCCACACGAAGGCGCGACCGAAACCGGCCCGCACGACTCAGGCGTCGACGATGAGATAGCCCCGACGCTCGTCGAACCCACCGATGCGGCGGCCCGCGTTCACGTGGGTGAGCAGGGCGTCGCGGACGCGCCGTCGCTCGATGGCAGCGGCATCGGGTTCGCGGCGCCGGAGCGACTCGATGTCGCGGGGAATCGCGACGGATGCCCGGACCTCGGCATCCGTGGGGGTGGGAACCGGCGGCGCGGCCAGGGCCCACGACACCATGAGCCGATCCGATTCGTCGCCGCGGTTGACCCCGTCATCCATCGCGCCGTAGTGGTCCACGAGGTACTCGGTGACGCGCGCGCCCAGCACGGCCAGGTTGAAGTGGGCGTTGCGCGACACGAGCGGATCGAAGGTCCACGTCACGTGCCCGATGCCGCGGCGCAGCCCCCATTCGCGCTGGTGCTGCTTCAGCATCCGTCCGAAGCCCTGACCCTGGGCGCTCGGCAGGATGCCGGTGATGTGCGAGTGCATGGATCGGGCTGCGGGTTCGGCGAAGAAGGCGACGGATGCCCCGACCATCCGCTCGTCCGCGAAGAACCCGACCGCGTAGTTGCCCGAATGGGCGAGGGCGCGCAGCAGGTTCGGCGGCATGCCGGTGCGGTCCCCTCCCCACACCTCCGACAGCACCGCGGAGGCTTCGAAAACCTCTGCCACGGTGTCGAGCTCGCGGATGCTGAGCCGGGCCGATTCGGTGTCGCTCATGAGGCCCTCGGTTCGCGGACGACGGGAATCGAGCCGGTCGCGGTGAGTTCGACCCCCGCCGTGATGACGTGTTCGGCGAACAGTCCCGGCCAGGCCATGACCCCGTAGGGCGTGCGGGCAACGATGAGGCGGCTGTTCGGCAGAAGCTCGTTGAGACGTGTCGCGGTGCGAAGCGGATGCGTCGGGTCGCCCGTCCACGCCAGGATCAGCGTCGGCACATCGATGCGCGCGAGCTCCTCCTTCGGCGGCAGGTCAGCTGCCGCAGCTCCCCGCAGCACCGTCGGGAGGAGTGTCTCGTCGACCGCGGGAAGCGACTCGGGAGCATCCGCGAGGGCCGGCGGGACGGGCGTGGTGGAACCGAGCTTCACGAAAGCCTCGACACCGTGGCGTTCGATGAGCTCCGCGTTCGTTCGGTAGACCTCGGCCTGCGCGCGGCGGGTACCCCATGCCGTCGGCGGAACCATGAGGGTCAAGCTCGCGAAGCGGACCGGATCCTTGAGTGCGGCGTGCAGCATCGTGCCGGTCCCCATCGATGGCCCCACGCCGTGAACCGCTTCACCGGGAGCGACGGCATCCAGCACCGCCAGGAGGTCGTCGGCGAGGTTGTCCCACCGGTAGTCGAGCGGATCCTCGGTCCCCGTCGAGCCACCGTGGCCGCGCGCGTCGATGCGGAGGATGCGGTGATCCCGAAGGGCCCGGCCGAGGTCAAGACCGAGGTGGCTGTCTCGGCTGCGGCTGGACATCAGACCGTGCAATTGGACGACCAGCGGACCGTCATCACCGGTCACATCGAAGTCGAGTGTGGCGCCTCGAATCCGCAGCGTGTTCACGTGCCCTCCCGGGCGTCCTCTGTGCGAAACGGTTGCCGCCTAGACTACGCGCGATGCGCTTGACGAACGTCGCCCGAATGACGCTGCCCCCAGGCCGAGTCCGCAGCCTCGTGTTTCCCGCCGAGGTTCTGCCCGACACGGAGCCGCTGACGCTGTCATTCGACCAGGGTCGGCACGTCTCCGAAGGAGATCGACCCGGGTCATGGATGGCGATCTCGTTTCGCCTCCGCACACCGGCAGCCCCCGACGAGATCGCTGACGCGTGGGCCACCGTCGTCGACAGGCACGGCACCCTCAGTACCGTGTTCGATCGGGACGATGTCGGAACCGTGCGGGTACGACCGGCGCGACTGGGCGTCGGACGGTGGGTGACGCATCCGGCACCGCCCGAGCGGCTGACACGCGAAGTGCTGCGCGAAGTGCTCGACGACGGATGCCGGCCCTTCGCCACCCCCTCCCACCGGCTGTGCCTCATCGAACCCGGTGGCGGGGCCGACCCGACGATCGTGATCGCCTCCGATCACGCACACGTCGACATGTGGTCGCTTCTCGTACTCGCGCGGGATCTCGCCGAGGTCGTCGACGACGAGCGGGAGGATCGCACGCCGGGTGGGGCGCTGCCTGCACCGCGAGCGTTCGCCGAGCACTCCGCAGAGCTTGCGGCCCGCGCTCCCGCGCCCGAAGCGATCACGACCCGATGGGCGGAGATCCTGGATGCCGAGGGCGGCCAGATGCCGCTGTTCCCCCTGACGTTGGGCGACGTCGCGGGGTCGCGATCGGAGATCGTCGATGTTCGCGACGTCTTCGACGGCTCCGAGTTCGAGGCCTTCTGCGAGCGCGCCGCCGCCGCGGGGGTCCGCGCTATCGCTATCGCGGTATCGGTCATGACGCGCGTGAGCCTCGCGATGGGTGACCAGCCGCTGCGCGCGGTGTTCCCCGTGCACAGCCGGCACGATCCGCAGTGGCACGACTCGGTCGGATGGTTCATCACGAACGCCGTGATCGAGTCATCCGACCCGTCGCCCCGGGCGTGCGCCCGCGCCGTGAAGGAAGCGATCGGCCTTGGGTCGCATCCGCTTGGTCCGATCCTTGCTCCCTACGGCGGCATGCCGGCAACCCCCGGGATGTTCGCGGTCTCGTGGCTGGATACGGGGCGGCTCCCGATCGCGCCGGGCAGGCTCCGCGACATCCAATACGTGTCGGCGGTGGTGCGCACCGACGGCGTCATGATCTGGTTCATCGCGAACGAGACAGGCCTGCACCTGCGCTGCCGCTACCCCGACACCCCGGAGGCCCGCCGAAACGTCGGCGCCTGGCTGGATGCCGTCCACTCCGGGCTGCGCGAGACGATCGGCGACTGAGCGGTTCGGGCAGAATCGATCCATGCCCCCAGCCCAGCTTCCCGTCGATCACGCCTGCCTCATCGTCCATGGCACGGACTCCCCCGGCATCGTGGCGGCGGTCTCGGCGCTGATCACGCGGCAGGGCGCGAACATCGTGCAATTCGACCAGTACTCCGACAACCCTGCCGGCGGCGCCTACTTCCAGCGCGTCGTCTTCCACCGGCCCGGCCTGCGCGAGGCGCTGCCCGCGATAGAAGACGACCTTGCCACGACCCTGGGCGACGGGTTCGATCTGCAGTGGGCGATCACCGACCAGTCGGTTCCGAAGCGGATGGCGATCCTCGCCTCGAAGCAGGACCACTGTCTGCTCGACCTCCTGTGGCGTCATCGTCGCGGCGAACTGCCGGTGGAGATCCCGGTCGTCATCTCGAATCACACGGATGCCGAGGCTGATGTCACCGGTTTCGGCATCCCCTTCGTGCACGTGCCTTCGGTCGCCGGGCCCGACAAGAGCGCCAGTGAAGCCCGCATCCTCGAGGTGCTGGCTGACGCGGATGCCGACTTCGTGGTTCTCGCCCGCTACATGCAGATCCTGAGCGGCGAGTTCCTCGAGAGCGTGCGGGTGCCCGTGATCAACATTCACCACTCGTTCCTTCCAGCGTTCGTCGGCGCCCAGCCCTACCGCCAGGCGAAGACCCGCGGCGTGAAGCTCATCGGAGCGACCGCGCACTACGTCACCACCGACCTCGACGAGGGGCCGATCATCGAGCAAGACATCGTGCGGGTCACGCACGCCGACACTGCTGCAGACCTCGAACGACGTGGCGCTGACGTGGAACGTGCAGTGCTTTCGCGCGCCGTGCTCTGGCACGCGCAAGATCGCGTCATCCGTCACGGAAACCACACCATCGTCTTCTGACCGCTCGGCCCCACGGGGCACATTGTCGCGACACCGAAGCGCCGGATAGGCTCGCGGAGTCCCCTATCTCGAGGAAGAGGCAGCTCATGGCCATTGCAGTGACAAATCCTGCGACCGGCGAAGTCATCGAAACCTTCGAGCCTCACGATGAGGCCGAGGTCGAGCGCCGCATTGCCGCCGCACAGTCGGCGTTCGTCGCGCTGCGCGATACGACGTTCGCCGAGCGCGCCGGATGGATGCGCAAGGCTGCCGAGCTGCTGGAAGCTGACGTCGACGAGATGGCGCGCACCATCACGATCGAGATGGGGCGTCCCCTCGCCCAGTCGCGAGCCGAGGTGCTCAAGTGCGCTCGCGGATGCCGGTTCTACGCCGACAACGCCGAGGACTTCCTGGCCACAGAGGAGCTTGCCGACCCCTCGTCGGTGAAGGCCTCGGCCGCCGGGACCCGCTGGGCACCGCTGGGCGTCGTGCTTGCGGTCATGCCCTGGAATTACCCGCTGTGGCAGGTGATGCGCTTCGCTGCCCCGGCGCTCATGGCCGGCAACACGGGGCTACTGAAGCACGCCTCTAACGTTCCGCGTTCCGCGCTCTACCTTGACACTCTCTTCGAGCGCGCCGGATTCCCGGTCGGCTCCTTCCACACGCTGCTCATCCCGGCATCCGGAGTCGAGCGGGTCCTCCGCGACTCGCGGGTCGTGGCCGCGACCCTGACCGGTTCGGAGCCCGCCGGTCGCTCGCTCGCTTCCATCGCGGGCAGCGAGGTCAAGCACGTCGTGCTCGAGCTCGGTGGCTCGGATCCGTTCGTCGTGATGCCGACGGCGGACCTCGATGCTGCGGCATCCGTCGCTGTCACCGCCCGAAACCAGAACAACGGGCAGTCGTGTATCGCTGCCAAGCGGTTCATCGTCCACACTGACGTCTACGACGACTTCGTGGGGCGTTTCGTGCAGAAGACGGCGGCTCTGCGCGTGGGCGACCCTTTGGAGGACGGAACCGATGTCGGCCCTGTCGCGACCGAGAGCGGTCGGGATGAGCTTGCCGAACTCGTTGGCGATGCGATCGAGCGCGGCGCACAGGTGCTGACGGGCGGCTCCGTTCCCGACCGCCCGGGCTGGTTCTACCCGCCGACCGTCCTCGCCGGCATCACGCGGGACATGCGCCTGTTCCAGGAGGAGGCGTTCGGCCCCGTGGCTACCGTCTACCGGGTCGACTCTCGCGAGGAGGCCGTCGAGATCGCCAACGCGACGACGTTCGGTCTGTCATCCTCGCTGTGGAGCTCCGACGACGACGAGATCAACTGGTTCATCGACCGCCTCGAAGCCGGCGCTGTGTTCGTCAACGGCATGACGGTCTCACACCCCGAGCTGCCCTTCGGCGGAATCAAGAACTCGGGCGTTGGCCGCGAGCTTGCCGCAGCAGGCATCCGAGAGTTCATGAATCTGAAGACAGTCTGGCGCGCCTAGCCGCCCGCGTTCGTTTGCCGCAACACGCCGCCCGACGGATGCCGAGCGCACACTTTGCGGCAAACGAGAAGCCTGCACTCGATGAAGAGAGCCCGCATGAATCGCCGCGACCACATGGGACCACTCATCCTCCGCGGTGCCATCGTGGCGGCGCTCGCGACAGGCCTGCTCCTCGGCGAGCGCCTGCTCCCGTACTTCACGAGTCAAAGCAGCATCATCGCGCTGGCCTACGTCGTAACGACGCTGGTTGTGATGATCCAGCGACGCACGAGCCCCCCTCCGGCGCCGCGTCTTCGGGGTGCCGTCACATTTTGGCTCCTGACAACGGCGCTGATCTCGCACATCTTGAACAACCGGGGCGAGAGCCCGCTGCCCGGCCTCGTCGTCGCGGACCCAGCGCTCGCGATCGACAACTGGGGGCTCTTCCTGCTGCACTACGTGGCGCCGGGGCTCGTCCTCCTGGACTGGGCACTCTTCGGGCCGCATGGCATCGTCCGCTGGCGCGACACGCTGCTGTGGCTGCTCTACCCGATCGGCTATGGCGTGGTGATGATCGCGCGCGGTGCGCTTCTGCCGGAGATCAACGTGCGCTACCCCTACCCGTTCCTCGATCCGACGCTCAACGGCGTCGACGGAATGCTCCTGGCGCTCTTACGGGTCGTCGTGATGCTCGCGGTGATCTCCCTTGCGGTCGTGGCTCTCGACCGTCTGTCGGGGTTCGTCTCGCGCCGGCTGACGGCACCATCCATCGATCCCGCCGCACCGCCATCTACCGCGAGCGCGCCGAGTGAGGTCACGGACCACTGAGGGTGTTCACCCCGGCTACGTGTGCCCGGTTCGCTTGCCGCAACACGCCGCCCGACGGATGCCGAGCGCACAGTTTGCGGCAAACGAACCGCAGGGGCTCGGCGCATCCGTCAGGGAAGGACGACGATCTTGCCGGGGTCGTGCGAGGACTCGAGCGCCTGGAATGCCGCCACCACGTCGTCCAGCGGGTACGTAGCCACAACCGGGAAGACGATCCTGCCGGCGGCGATGTCTTCGCCGAGGGCCCGAAGGTTCTCCGGCGTGCGGGCCTCCCGCTCGACATTGTGTACGCCCAGTTCGTCGAGGGCCGCGTAGGCGGCGATCGCGACCATCCGGTCGGCGGGAACGCCCAGAACGACCCCGGCATCGAGCGCGTCGCGGCCGTGGCAATCCATGACGGCCGTGATCTCGCCGAGTTCGCGCACCCTGTCGGCGAGTCCGTCGCCGTACTCGACCGGCTCGACGCCGAGCGATCGCAAGAAGTCGTGGTTGGCGACGGATGCCGACCCGATCACTCGCGCTCCGCGTGCGATCGCGAGCTGCGAGGCCACCAGTCCGACGGCGCCGCTCGCGCCACCGACCAGCACGACATCGTCCTCGTCGACCGGGACGGTTGCCAAACACGACACCGCGGTCAGGCCAGCAACATGCAGCCCACCGGCGACCTCGACCGCAAGCCCCTCGGGCCGCCGTGCGATCTCTGCCGCGTTCGCGACCACCTGATCGGCGATCGCGCCCGCGGCGCGGCCCATGACGGCATCCCCGACAGAGACCGGCGTCCCGTCCGCATAGGCGGCCCCCTCGCCGACCGCGATGACGGTGCCGGCGAAGTCGCTACCGATGCGTCGCGGAAACGGGGCGTCCGAGGGGATGAATCCGCCGCGAGCCTTCGCGTCGTAGGGGTTCAGCCCGGCAGCTTCGACGGCGACCAGCACCTTCCGTGCGTCCGGCGAAGGGTCTTCGACCTCGGTCACGAACAGGACCTCGGGTCCTCCGACTTCGTTGTACATGGCCGCGCGGGTCATACCTCGAGCGTAGCGAGGCGGGCGCCGATGCGGACCGAGCAGGGCTATATGAATCCCACGGGAAACCTCGGCGCCTGCGTGGCCGATCGGCACATGCCAAGCTGTCGCCATGGCGAACTCGCCCACCGGTGACTCGATGACAGAGCGCATCGTGCGCGTCCTGGAGACCTTCACGTCCGAACGGACCGTGCAGTCGGCATCCGAGATCGGTCGACGGTCGGGGCTCCCGTCCTCCAGCGCCCACCGCATCGTGGATGACCTCGTTTCGGCCGGCCTGCTCGATCGGGACGAGGATGCGCAGATCCGCCTGGGCATGCGCCTGTGGGAACTCGCCCTGCGCGGATCCTCGGCACTACGCCTGCGAACGGCGGCCCTCCCTCACATGGAGGCGGTGCAAACGACGATCCGCGAGCACACGCAGCTCGCCGTACGCGAGAAGGACGAAGCGCTGTTCATCGAACGTCTCTCGCATCCGGATGCCGGTGCCAACATCACGCGCATCGCTGGTCGGCTTCCGCTGCACGCCTCGTCGTCGGGCCTCGTCCTGCTCGCCTACGCGCCGGCGGCGGTGCGCGCGAGTGTTCTGGGCGGCCCGTTGCGCGCCGTGTCAGGCGAGACCATCACCGACCCGCGGACACTCGAGCGCGTGATTGCGGGGATCCGACGCGACGGTGTGGCTATCGCGCCCGGATCGATTCAGTCGGTGTCCACGGGTGTGGCGGTTCCGCTTCGCCACGAAGGCGAAGTCGTGGCCGCGTTATCCGTCGTGCTTCCCCGGGATGCCGACCCGACGCCGGCAGTCGCCGCGCTGCGGGATGCAGTCGCAGCGATCGAGAGCGATCTTCGACGCCAGCGACTCTGACCGCGATCTGGTCCCGTTCAATGGGAAAGTGCCGGTTCGAACCGGTCTGATGTTGCAGACTCGGCGAAGACCCGCATCCGTCGAAGGAGACGCCATGTCCACCGTCCGCACTCAGGTTGCCATTGTCGGCGCCGGCCCCGCCGGGCTGCTGCTGTCACACCTTCTTGCCGCCCGAGGCATCGACTCGATCGTGCTCGATCAGCGCACCCGCGAGGAGATCGAGAAGACGATCCGCGCCGGCATCCTGGAATACCCCACCGTGCAGCTCCTCGACGAGACCGGCGCCTCCCCGCGCGTGAAGTCTGTCGGAAACCGCCACGACGGCATCGAGCTTCGGTTCCAGGGCGAGGGGCATCGGATCGACTTCCCCGCGCTCACGGGTCGCAGTGTCTGGCTCTTCCCGCAGCACGAGGTGCTCATCGACCTGATCGCGGTACGCCTGGCTGCCGGGCAGGATCTTCGGTTCGGTGTCACCGTCGACCGTGTCGAAGACATCGAGACCGATCGACCCCGCGTGTTCGCGACGAACCCTGACGGCTCGCCGCTGGAGATTGAGGCCGACTTCATCGTGGGCGGTGACGGCTCCCGCAGCCTGGTCCGCGCCGCCGTCACCGGATCGTCGACCGGCGGATACTTCCGCGAGTATCCGTTCGCCTGGTTCGGCATCCTGTGCGAAGCGCCACCAAGCTCGGAAGAGCTGATCTACAGCAACTCCCCGAGCGGCTTCGCTCTCATCAGCCAGCGCAGCGCCACCGTGCAGCGGATGTACTTCCAGTGCGATCCGGAGACCGATCCGAACGCGATGAGCGAGGCCGAGATCTGGGAGACCCTGCAATCGTGCGTTCCCGGCACGACGCTGCAGGAGGGGCCCATCTTCCAGCGGGACGTGCTGCGGTTCCGCAGCTTCGTCGCTTACGAACTGCGGCGCGGACGCGCGGCCCTTGTCGGGGATGCCGCCCACACCGTTCCGCCGACGGGAGCCAAGGGCATGAACCTCGCCGTCGCCGACGTCGTACTGCTCGACCGGGCACTCGGAGCGCTGCTCAACGACGGCGACGAGCGCCTGCTGGATTCTTACGCCGAGACGGCCCTGCAGCGCATCTGGAAGGCTCAGCATTTCTCGTGGTGGATGACGAGCATGCTGCACCTGACTCCCGAGGCATCCGACTTCGATCGCCGCCGCCAGATCGGCGAACTGCGTTCGGTCGTCGAGTCCGAAGCAGGCCAGACCTACCTCGCGGAGGCCTACACGGGCTGGCAGTTCGCGTAAGGAGCCGGGCGCCGAGGTTGGTGGGGTCGACATTAAGTCCGTACTCGAACAGCACGGTGAAGATGTCGGCAGAGGACAGATCACCGCCGATGTGCACTGCTCCCTCGTACGTACCGCACAGGTTCAGGAGCTTCTGACGAAGCTCGAAAGCGAGATCCTCGAGTTCCTCGACGCTCCGACGCTCCTGCGCTACAGGGGACGTTCGACCCATCACATGCCTCCTCATCGATGACAGGAGAGCGACGGACCGCGGGGGTCATCATCGACTCTCGTTCGGGTGGCCACCGGCTCAGCCGGGGCGACGCAGTGACGCTAACACAAACTCATTTACAAGTAAACAGGAATGCACCTAAACTCGTTGAAGCGTCATCCTGGTGATTGGGTGCACGGCATGGTCGGACGTCTCCCGCGGCATCCGAATTGTCCGAAGACGGTTACCAACGCCACGACGGCGCTGCACAATGGACTCGCGCCGCCCGGCGCGGGGAGGGTGCTACGGCATCCGAAATCAGGAAGACAACACACAGAGAGGTGCAGGATGTCTGACACGTTGACGCAGGCTGGTGTACGGACCGGTCTGTTCATCGGGGGAACCGAACGGTTCACCGACGAGACGCTGAAGATCGCGGACCCGGGAAAGCCGGGCGCGGTTGTCGGCGAGGCCGCGTCCGCTTCGACGCAGGACGTCGCCGACGCGGTTGCTGCCGCGAAAGAGGCTTTTCCGGCGTGGGCGGCTCTGGGCGCGAAAGAGCGCGCACGCCTGATGGCCGAGGCGATCGCCGGGATCGCGGATGACCGTGACGAGGACGCGGCGATCCTCTCGCAAGAGAACGGCAAGGTCCGCTTCGAGGCGTGGGTCGACGCACTCGTGTTCGAGATCCGCTGGAACCTTGCTCTCATGCTCGCCGACGAGGTCGACACCGACCACACCCTCCCCGCGGTGCCCGGCGCGATCCCCGTCGACACGAAGGTGTCGTACCAGCCGCTGGGTGTGACCACGATCATCGTCCCGTTCAACTGGCCGATCGCGATCCTGGGCGCAGCCCTTCCGCACGCGCTGCTGGCCGGGAACACGGCGATCGTCAAGCCGCCGCTGACCGCGCCGCTTGCCACCGCCAAGCTCGTGCAGCGCGTAGCAGAGAAGCTCCCGCCCGGGGTGCTGAACATCGTCACCGGCAAGGACGAGAACATGTCGGGCCTGATTCAGAACACCGACATCGCAAAGGTTTGCTTCACCGGATCGGTGAACGGCGGCAAGCGGATGATGGAGATGGCCTCGAAGACGCTCACTCGGGTCACCCTGGAACTGGGCGGCAACGACGCGGCGATCTTCCTCGAAGACGCCGTCATCGACGACACCCACCTTGACCGCCTGTACGCCGCGATCTACGACACCACCGGCCAGATCTGCATGAACGCCAAGCGCGTCTACGTGCACCGCTCGCGCCTCGACGAGGTCGTGAACGGTCTGTCCGACCGCCTGAGCAAGGCAGTCATCGGGTACGGCCTCGATGAGGGGACCACGATGGGCCCGCTCCACTCGTCGGCGCAGAAAGCGTTCGTGGAGGAACTCATCCAGGAGGCCAAGGATGCCGGCGCCGACGTGCGCGAGTTCGGCGAGCTGCCCGGTGGGGAGCTCGCGGGCGGCAACTTCATGCGCCCGGCGATCGTGGTAGACCCCGACCCGAACCTGCGCGTTGTCACCATGGAGCAGTTCGGCCCCGTCATCCCGATCATCCCCTTCGACTCCGAAGACGACGCCATCCGCCTGGCCAACGACACCTGGGCAGGCCTGTGCGGGTCGGTGTGGACGGGAAGCCCCGAAGCTGCTCAGCGGGTGGGAGGCGCGCTCGAGTGCGGATACGTCTGGGTCAACGACCACGGCGCCACCCGCCTCGACCTGCGTGCTCCGTTCGGCGGCATGAAGCAGTCCGGCATCGGTCGCGAGCAGGGTATCGAAGGCATCCGTGCGTTCCAGGACACCCGCTCGATCGCAACCATCGACCCCGAAGCCCTCGCGGCGATGGCGCACTAAGAAGCACCTCACACGATCGGGGTCGGGCAGATTCCTCGCCCGACCCCGATCGTCTACTACTGTCACTCCCAACCCGACCAGACTCAGATCCCGACGCGCGAAGGACCACATGGACCGGCTCGATCAACGCATCCAGTGGGAACCACTTCAGAACACCGTCGACCCCGATAACTTCACGCCGCGCCTGCTCGCGCTGCTGTCCAATGCTCTGGTGTGGCGAGAATCGAACGAGCTGAGACGCCGTTTCGGCCTCGGCACCAACGACTGGCGGGTGATTTCGGTCCTGGCGCTTAACCCCGGATTCTCCGCGACCGAGGTCTCCGAGTTCATCGGCGTCAACAAGGCAGTGGTCTCCAAGAGCGTGAACACGCTCGTCGGCAGGGGGCTGATCGTCCTGCTGGACGGCCCCCGGGGTTCCCGGCCCATGTACCTGACACGCGACGGCGTCGAGATGCACGACGACATGCTCCCGATCTCGATGAGGGGCCAGGACATCATCCTCGCCCACCTCTCACCCGACGAGATCACGAGCCTCAATGCTCTGCTGCAGCGGATGCTCGTCGACGCGCGCGAGCTGCAGATCCTCGAGAACGAGACCGCCGCGAGCCGAGCGCGCTGAGCGGCGCCTTCCCGAGGAGGGGATATCCGACCGGGCGTCGGGTATCCCCTCCTCGCTTTCGTACCTCTAGACATTGCCTATGCCCATAGGTAAAATTGCTGCAGACTGCAACGACGCACTCCTGGCAGCGGAAAGGACCACTCGCCATGGCACACGCCACACCGACGACCGAGTCGGCCAAACGTCTCGTCGAGGGCTACTCCCTCGAGATCACCGGAAAAGAGAAGGACGTCGTCGGTCTCACCGAGGCCGCCTCGCTCATCCCGGCCGGGACGAAGGTCAACGTGACCTTCCTCGGGAACGAAGACCTGCCGATGCGGGTAGCTGCAGCCAAGGCCGTCAAAGAGCTCGGGTTCGTCCCCGTCCCGCACATCTCTGCGCGCCGCATCGCATCCCAGGCGCAGCTCGAGGAATTCCTCAGCGCACTTGCCGAGATCGGCGCCACCGAGCACGTGTTCGCGGTCGGCGGCGACCCCGCGACGACGGAGGGCCCCTACCCCGACGCGCTGACGATGATCCGTTCGGGAGTCCTGCAGCAGTACGGCGTCAAGGAGGTGTCGATCGCCGGCTACCCCGAGGGCCACCCCGACATCGCCACCGACGTCCTGTGGCAGCACCTCGAAGACAAATCTGCCGCCCTGAAGGATGCCGGCCTGGATGCCGTGATCCTCACCCAGTTCAGCTTCGACACCGACCCGGTGATGGCGTGGATCAAGGGTGTTCGCGACCGCGGCATCGACACCCAGATCCGCCTCGGCACGCCCGGCCCCGCCGGCATCAAGCGCCTCATCTCGTTCGCGTCGCGCTTCGGCGTGGGAGCCAACGCGATGATCGTAAAGAAGTACGGCTTCTCGCTGACGAACCTCATGGGTTCCGCGGGACCTGACAAGTTCGTTTCCGATCTCGCCGCGCTGTTCGACGCTGACCCTTCGGTCGGCGCCGTGAAGCTGCACATGTACACGTTCGGTGGCCTGGAAGCTACGGCGACGTGGGCCCGCGACTTCATCGCGAAGTGAGCGGGGAGGACTTGACGCCATGACGGTACACAACGAAGCACTGCGCGATCACGCCTGCCTGATCGTCCACGGCCCTGACCAGCCCGGCCTGGTCGCGGCGGTCACCGGCCTGATCACGCGCCACAAGGCGAACATCGTGAGTCTTGATCAGTACTCCGACAACCCCGAAGGCGGCGCCTTCTTCCAGCGCGTCGTCTTCCACCGACCGGACTTGACGGCGGCGTTCGAAGAGATCGAAAGCGACATCGCCGAGACGCTCGAGCCGTACGGGATGACCTGGCGACTCACCGACCAGTCGATTCCCAAACGCATGGCAGTGCTCGCCTCAACCTCGGACCACTGTCTTCTCGATCTGCTGTGGCGTCACCGCCGCGGCGAGCTCCCCGTATCGATCCCGATGGTGATCTCCAATCACACCAACATGGCCGAGGACGTCCGAAGCTTCGGCATCCCGTTCTTCCACGTGCCCTCCCAGGGGCCGGACAAGTCGGCTGCCGAAGCCGAGATCGTGAAGCTGCTCGCGGGCAACGTCGACTTCGTCGTCCTCGCGCGGTACATGCAGATCCTCTCCGAGGACTTCATCGACGACGTCGCAGTCCCGGTCATCAACATCCACCACTCGTTCCTTCCCGCCTTCATCGGCGCTGGTCCCTACCGCAAGGCGAAGGAACGCGGCGTGAAGCTGATCGGCGCAACGAGCCACTACGTGACCAAGGACCTCGACGAAGGACCCATCATCGAGCAGGACGTCGTACGGGTCACCCACGCCGACTCCGCCGCCGACCTGCAACGCCGCGGCGCCGACGTCGAACGGGCAGTCCTCTCGCGCGCCGTGCTGTGGCACGCACAAGACCGCGTCATCCGACACGGCAACCACACCGTCGTCTTCTGACCCTGACCATCACCACCCCAAAGAAAGGTTCATCGTGGCACCTCAGAATCTGCAGCAGGTCATCGACGCGGCGGGCTCGCCCGTCGAGTTGCTGCGCAACTCCCAGATCGGCTCGTACATCTACCCCGTCGTGCCAGCCGACTTCACCAACTGGATCAAGGAACAGAAGGCGTGGCGCGACACCGCCGTGCTCTACGACCAGTCCCACCACATGGACAACGTGTTCCTCAAGGGGTCGGATGCCATCAAGCTGATCTCCGACACCGCCATCAACTCCGTCGCGAACTTCCCGGTCAACAAGGCCAAGCAGTACGTTCCCACGACGGCTTCGGGACACGTCATCGGCGACGGCATCCTGTTCCGCGAAGCCGAAGACGAATACGTCTATGTCGGCCGCGCGCCCGCATCGAACTGGCTCATGTTCCACGGCGAGACCGGCGGCTACCAGAACCTGGACGTCGAGGTCGACCGCCGCTCGAACTCGCGCCCGTACGGTGACGCCGTCTCGCGCAAGTACTACCGCTTCCAGATCCAGGGCCCGAACGCCTGGGCCGTGATCGAAAAACTCAACGGCGGACCGCTCGAGAAGCTCGGCTTCTTCAACATGTCGGAGATGAAGATCGGCGGCATGAACGTGCGTACTCTGCGTCACGGCATGGCCGGCGCCCCCGGCCTGGAGATCTGGGGCCCCTACGCCGACCACCACAAGATCCGCGACCTGATCGTCGAGGCTGGCGCCGAGTTCGGCCTCCTGCCCGTCGGTTCGCGGGCTTACCCGTCGAACACGCTCGAGTCGGGCTGGATTCCTTCCCCGCTTCCCGCGATCTACACCGGCGCCGAGGAGCAGGCGTACCGTGACTGGCTGCCGGCGAACTCGTACGAGGCGACCGGAACGCTCGCCGGGTCGTTCGTGTCCGAGAACATCGAGGACTACTACCTGACGCCCTGGGAGCTCGGCTACGGGTCGTTCGTCAAGTTCGACCACGACTTCATCGGTCGCGACGCGCTCGAGAAGATGGACCCGGCCGCACAGCGCAAGAAGGTCACCCTCGCGTGGAATGCCGAGGACCTCGGCAAGGTCTGGACGTCGCTGCTGAACGTCGACGGCCCGAACTACAAGTTCTTCGACCTGCCGCTGGCGAACTACGGCTCGGCCAACTACGACGCTGTCGTGGATGCCGATGGAACGGTCGTCGGCTACTCGATGTTCACCGGCTACTCGTCCAACGAGCGCCGCGGCCTGTCGCTGGCTACCGTGTCACCCGATGTCCCCGAGGGCACCGAGCTCAAGGTCGTCTGGGGCGAGCCGAACGGTGGCTCGAAGAAGGCATCCGTCGAACCGCACGAGCAGACTGAGGTCCGCGTCGTCGTGAGCCCCGTGCCCTACTCGACGGTCGCCCGCCAGACCTACCACGGCGGCTGGCGCACCGGCTACAAGAACGACTGAGTAGACGAGAACACCCCGCGAGACTGCATCCTGCCCGCGAGACAGCACACGCAACACGCTGTCTCGCGGCGCGGGTGCAGTCTCGCGACATATCGGTAGCATCACGGGAGCGGATTCGACAGGAAGGGGCATGCCGTGAGCCTTCGCTACGCGCTCCTCGCGCTGCTGCGGGTCGGACCGCTATCGGGGTATGAACTGGCCAAACAGTTCACGCAGTCCGTGGGTCATGTCTGGCACGCCCCGGACTCGCAGATATACCCGGAACTGCGCAAGATGGAAGCTGACGGGCTCATTGAAGCCGAAGAGCAAGCCCGCGGCGAGCGCGGCACACGGCGCATGTATCACGTCACGGATGCCGGCGACCAGGCGTTCCTCGCCTGGATGGCCTCCCCGCTCGAGTATCAGCGGGTACGCGACCCAGCCCACCTGCGCGCCGCGTACCTGGAGTCCGCGTCACCGGAGGCCGCCAGAGAGTTCTTCCTGCGGCACATCGAGCAGTGGGAAGGCGAACTCGCCCAGTGGGACGGTGAGCTCCGCAAGATCGACCACGTCGATCCACCGAACCCCATGCTGGAACGGCGCTTGAAGGCGTCGCCGGAGCAGGAGCACGAGCGCATCGTGGCCTACAAGCATTTCGCGTACGAAGGCCTCGTGGAACGGGCCAAGAGTGAGATCGCCTGGGCCCGACGCGGCCTGGACCTGGTCGACAAGCTCGACGGCGGCTCCTGACCCGAGCCGCCCGTCGACACGTCGATGCTGCGCCCGGCAATCATCCGTCCAGTCGGCGCAACTGAGGGGCCCCACCGGAGTGGAACCCCTCAGTGCTCTCAGGTGGACCGCGTCCACCTGAGACGTGTCAGTTTTCTCCGTCTCCGTTTCCGTCTGCCATGGCGAAGCGTCGACGAAGGATGACGACCACACCGCCGATCGCGATCAGCAGCGCGGCTGCCAGCGCGAGTCCCCACGGCGCGTTGGCACCGAGGGCTCCGAGGTCACCCGCGCGCTGCACCACGATCGCGATGCGGATCGGCTCCAGCGTGCCTGACGTGATCTCGAGCGTGTGCGCGCCCGGCGTGAAGTCCGCAGGGATCGCGACCGTGAACGACACGGTGCCGCTGCTCGATGCCGGCGGGATGCCGGTGATGACGTACGGATCGCTGTACACCGTTGCCGCAACCTGCTGGCCGGGCGCCAGTCCCGCGAGATTGACTGTGAACGAGCCGCCCTGCGCGACACTGGTGGAGCTCAGAGTGACGGTTGCCCACTCCTCACCGGGCGTCTCGCTCGGGTCTGGCGTCGGATCGGTCGGCGTTGGCGTCGGCTCCGGGCGCGCACCCACCGCGGCGGTCACTTCGGAGACCGCCGTCACCGGCACGAACCCGTCAGCGGACGCTGTCACACGCACGGTGATGCGCGAGCCGTCCTGCGCCGCTGTGGGAACGAAGGTCGCACCATCCTCGCCTTCGATCGGCACCCCGTCGGCGAGCCACTGGAACGCGAGGGTCGCGCCGCCCGTCGACGAGCTTGCATCACCGGTCAGGGTTTCCCCGATGTACGCGTCCCCGCTGATCGTGGGACCCGTCAGCGCGGTTCGCTGCGTCGTACCGAAATCCAGCCATGTACCCGCCAACTCGGCGTACCCCTGGCTTGGCTGCGTCCAGTCGCACACACCGTCGGGGAAGGTCGCCTGAAGCTCATCCCACTGCTGGTCTGTCATCGTCGGATAGTCAGAGCGCTGCGGCGCCACCAGCTGGCACTTCATTACGTCGCGCGACAGCGGCTCGCCCGCCTCATAACGGGGCTCCGAGTGATACGGATACAGGGTGTTGCATGCGGTGGTGGGGTCGTCGTAATCCACTGTCTCAGCGATGAAGTCGCCCGCGGAATCGAAGCAGCCGTCACTCAGCCCATCAGGACGGGCTGCGACGGTTCGAGCCCGATCGCCGGGTCCGCCAGCTTCGACGATTGCGTCAAGCCACTCCTCGAGCCGGTCGAGCGCCGACACACGCATCGCCGACGAGATCGCCGGGTTGGTCGAACTCGTCCAACTGACGTGCGTGTCAGCGTTGCCCCACGCTTCGAGCATCCGCTCGCGGATGATGGCGGAGCGGTAGCGCTCGTGGAAGTCGCCCTGCATGTCGGTGTACGGACGGATCTCGATGACCGGGATGTACTCGAGCCCTCCGGTCATCATGTTGATACGTCCCGTCTCGAACGCCCGCTGGATGGCTTCCACGCTGGCAACCGAACGCTCCTCGGTGCGCGCACCGTCGACATCCATCCCGCCTGCGTTCGCGTTCAGCGACAGGAACTTGTCGATCGAGATCTCGTCGTCGAGCAGCGCGTTGAGGCCGTACTGGACACCTACGTTGTCGGGCACGATTCGCAGTCCGCGCCCCTCGGAGTCCACGCCATAGACGTTCTTCACCATGTCAGCGATCGTGCAGCGCAGTCCCTCTGGGTTGCTCGGCGACCACCGGTCGGCGACCGGAATCGCATTGTTGCATCCGCGGTTCGGATCATCCACACCGTCGAAGAACGTGAAGCCGAAGCATGTGAAGGTGCTCGCGTGACCCGTCACTGCCAGCTTCTCGGCATCCGACCAGCCGGCACCTTCATCGGAGTTCCAGTAGTTGAGCAGATTGCGGCAGTCGTGCCCGGCTACGGTGGTGGACCGTTCGTCCGGGTACCCGATCTCACCGAGTACCCCATCGATGATTCCGGGGTAGTTGTTCGATAGCAGCAGCTGCTGCATCGTTCCGGCAGATCCGCCGTACCCGATCGTGTACTCGAGCGGACCCAGGCTCTCGACGACATGCTCTTTCACCATCGTCGCGGTCTCGGCGCTGGTGACGTCGTTGCAGTTCTGGGCGTAGACGTTGAATGTGCCCGATGCGACAGCGTAGCCGCGGCTCAGCAGCAGGTCGTTTTCGACACCGCCCGTTGACGTGCCCTGCCAATAGCCGACGCCACATGCGCCGCCGAAGGTGTACGCGAGCTTGCCGTTCCAGCCGTCGCCGGCGGTCCACGGGGTGAGTTCCGGCTCACTCGGCTCACGGATCACGGCGAACTCGTAAACAGCCCTGTTTATCGTGCCGCGCTCAATTCGCACGATGTACGGTACTTCCTGACCCTCGACGGTCGTGGTCGCGAGGTCGCCAGGAGTGCTTCCGTCGGTGGGATAGTCGGCGAAGGAGCCTCCCGTGGTGCGGTAACGGTAGGTGACCGTGGCTTCGGCCACGTGACAGTTCTCATCGGTTGGGCCGAGATTCCAGGGCGCATCGGACGCCGTGCAGTACATGGGGTGCTGCGGTCCCGAGAAGACGGGGCCCCATGCCGGGTGGTTGGTGACCTCGATTTCAGCCGCCGAACTCCCGTCCGCCTCCAAGACCTCGATCTGGCTGACGCCCTCGGGAAGGCCGTCGACGAGCCCGACGAGTTCGCCCCCCAGCTCCGCGAAGCGATCTGTGACATCAATGCCGGCCGCCGTGATCCTCATCGCCTCATCAGCTCCGGCGACTGAGATGAGGGCGTCGCCTGCGCTGACCGCGTCCGGCCTGCTGGAAACCACCTCCAGGGTTACGTCGCTCGCAGACATCGCGGCCTGCGACGGCACGAGTAAGGCGGCGATCAGTCCGACCGTCGCGACAGCGCCCGCGCCGATGGGCGCGCGCGGATGAGATCTGTGCATGAACTCCTCCAGGAAGGGAACGTCGTTGTCCACAACGGCAGCACTGCCGCTGGCACCGATAGTAAAAACCTGGAGTGACGATCGTCAATGTTTTTTTAATTATTTCTCGATGTGCTCCCGCCATCTTCGATCCCGGTCGAGGGGGGACACTCGATGGATAGCCGCTGAACCGTGACGTACTCGGCGAGCTCCCGAGAGATCTTCGCGACGTGCATGTGCATCCGCTGCTCTGCCGGGCCTCCGAGGGTGTTGTAGGCACGAGCGAAGGCCAAGCGGGCTGCCCGTCTCGGCCAGTCCACGGGCAGGATCTCGGACGGATGGTCCGGATCGTTCTGGCGGAAAGTCTGCCACGCGAGCATGAGGCCCGTTCGAGCTGCGAATGCCGGGAGAGGTTCAAGCTCGCGAGCGAGATCGTTCGCGCGAGCGATGAACTCGAGGTAGCTCTGCCTGACCTCTTCCATATTCCAGGCGCGCGCCGGACCAGCCGGATCACTCATCCGTAGAGCAGACCGCGACGAGGTCACATCCGGCACCCCGGCCTCTCCCAGCACCTGCTCGGCCTGCTCTCGAGTATCGAACGGAGATATCCACACACCGTCATAGAGCGGCGCGTACCCAAGCCAGCGCAAACGCGTCCGTGCCACATGCCGCTGCGAACGTTGCGCCTCGGGGATCGTGAACGCAATGACAGACCACAACCCGTCCCACTCGACATCGCTGCAGCCGAACCTCGTCAGCCACCGGGCTTCGTCGCGCACGACCCGCTGGCCACGCTCCGAAAGCGCGTGGCTGGTTCGGCGGCCCTCTTTGCTCATCTCGAGCAGATCTTGATCGACGAGGCGCGAAATCGCCGCGCGCGCAGCCGGCTCGTTCACACCGAGGTCACCGAGTCCAGCCAGCAGCGCACCTGTCGGTATCGCCTCGGGTACCCCCCACCAGTAGTCTCCGAAGAGGGTGAGTATCTGGTGTGCGGGAAAGTTTCGACGTGGTGAACGCGCAGCACCGTTCACCCCGGAGGTGGTCATCACCATATCCTCGCAGGTTGCGCCGCCCCGATCGCGCGAGACTCAGTGCACGGACTCCATCAGGTCGGCACCGAATACCCGGAACGCATCGTGCACCCGCAACCGGTCGAGCGGCGTCTCCTCTGTGAACTGCACGATCATCGCGTAGGCGACGCCAGCCCGAGGCCCGACGAGCACGCCAGCCTCGGCGCGGATGCCGGGGTCTCGCCCAGTCTTGTTCACCAGGAGCAGCTGTTCTGCGGTTTCGGCGTGAGCGAGCGGGTCGAGTCCCGTGGCGCCAGCGGCGAGCCCGAGATCGGCATTCAATGCGAGCCATCCGGTGACCTGCGCGCTGACCGCGGCAGAGACGGCCCGGCCGTTCGCGAGGGACGAGAACATCGTGGTCAGATCACGGGTCGTCGACAGCGCGAAGTGCGGAGCGTCATCCGGCCCCCGGTCCTCACGGACGCGGTCGAGTAGTGCTGTCCGTGTGAGCCCAAGGTGCTCGATGCGCTCGCGCACCGGGTCGAGCCCGACGAGATCGATGAGCGCGTTCGTCGCCAGCGGGTCAGCAGCCGCCGCAGTGAGCACCGCGAGATCCCCCGGGTTCAGATCGGCGGCCGCAAGGTGGCGCCACAGTCCAGCCGACCCACCGTCGGCAGTCGGGGGCCGGGCAACGGATGCCGCAGCATCCAGCTTGCCTGCCTCGATGGCTGCCGATACCTGGATCAGAAGGGGCACCACACCGAGCTGCGCGACCGGCAGCGTGATGAACGCGTCCCCGAGCACGAGGTCCTTGCCTCGATCGAGGTCGGTGACACACACCGAGACGCGGCCACCGGCGTTCGCCAGCTGTTCGAGAGCGTGCATCGTCGCAGCAAAGGAGCGCGCGCGCCCAGACGCATGACGAGTTCGCCGAGAATCGGCGCGGTGATCCGCGCGCGACGTGCTGGGTGGTGTGCCCACCGAGGGATCCTTCCCGTGTTCAGGTGGGGGGATTCTAGGTGATCGACCTCACCAGATAGTGACGCGCTCGGCGGGGTCCAGCCACAGCTCGTCGGCCTCTGTCACCTCGAATGCGTCGTAGAAGGCATCCACGTTGCGCACGATCTGGTTGCAACGGAACTCGTTGGGCGAATGCGGGTCGACCGTGAGCAGGCGGATGGTCTCGGCATCCCGTCCCTTCTGCTGCCAGATCTGTCCCCAGCTCAGCAGGAGTCGCTGGATGCCGGTGTAGCCGTCGATGACCGGAGCCGACTCATCGCCGAGCGAGATTTCGTAGGCCTTGATCGCGATACCGAGGCCCCCGAGGTCGCCGATGTTCTCACCGATCGTGAGCGCGCCGTTGACGTGATGCTTCTCGTCAAGGCCTCGCGGGGTCAACGCGTCGTACTGCTCGATGAGGGTCTTGGTGCGCTGCTCGAACGCTTCACGGTCGGCCTCGGTCCACCAGTCGCGCAGCGATCCGTCACCATCGAAACGGCTGCCCTGGTCGTCGAATCCGTGGCCGATCTCGTGACCGATGACCGCGCCGATACCGCCGTAGTTCGCCGCGGCGTCGCGGCTGGCGTCGAAGAAGGGATACTGCAAGATCGCCGCGGGGAAGACGATCTCGTTCATGAGCGGGTTGTAGTACGCATTGACCGTCTGTGGTGTCATGAACCACTCGTCGCGATCGATCGGCTTCCCGACCTTGGCGAGCTGGCGATCATGTTCGACCCGATGTGCACGGCGCGCGTTGCCGACGAGATCGGTGGCGTCGATCTCGAGCGCTGAATAGTCCTTCCACGTCGTCGGGTAGCCGATCTTCGGCGTGAACGCGTCGAGCTTGGCGAGAGCCCGTTCGCGGGTCTCGGGGCTCATCCACTCCAGCGAACGGATGCTGCGGCGGTACGCCTCGATGAGGTTCGCAACCAGCTCGTCCATTGCTTCTTTGGCAGCCGGCGGGAAGTGCCGCTCGACGTACACGCGTCCGACTGCCTCACCCATCGAGCCCTCGACGAGGCTGACTCCGCGCTTCCAGCGCTCTCGGATCGTGGGCACCCCGGTGAGTTGAGTGCCGTAGAAGGCGAAGTTCTCGGTGACGAATTCGTCCGACAGGAGAGGTGCGGCGCCGCGGATGACGGCGAACCGCAGCCAGGCCTTCCAGTCATCGAGTCGCTCGGAAACCAGCAGCGCACCCAGCGATTCGATGAAACTCGGCTGGTACACGACGACCTCGTCGAAGGCCGTCTCCTTTCCGGGCGCGAGCGCCGACAGCCACGGCGCGAGGTCCAGCCCCGCCAACTCCAGGAGCTGCGTCCACGTCCGCAGGTTGTAGGTGGCCATCGCGTCGCGGCTGCGCACGTTGTCCCAGTGGTGGGAAGCCAGCTCGGTCTCGAGGGCGACGATGCGATCGGCATCCGTCGCGGCATTCGCGACACCTGCGAGGGTCAGCATCCTCTCGACGTGGGCCCGGAACTCGCGGCGCGTCTCGTCGAAGTTCTCGAGCCGGTAGTAGCTCTCGTCGGGAAGCGACAGCCCGCCCTGCACGATGAAGGGGACATAGCGCTGCGGGTTGCCAGGGTCGGGCTCCACGTACAGGCCGAACAGGCCCGAGACGCCGTCGCGCTCAAGGGTGCCGAGAGTCGTCATCAGCTCCGGGATCGATGAGATCCCATCAACAGCGGACAGCTGAGCGGCGATCGGGGTCGCGCCGAGCTCGGCGATGCGCTCGGTGTCCATGAAGCTCGTGTACAGGTCGCCGATCTTGCGCGTTTCGGTGCCGGGCTCGGCATCCGTGCTCTCTTCGATGATGGCGCGCACATCCTTCTCGGCCTGTTCGGCGATCAGGTGGAACGAGCCCCAGCGAGCCTTGTCGTCCGGAATCTCGGTGCGATCGATCCACGCACCGTTGACGTGACGGAACAGGTCGTCTTGCGGGCGAATGTCGGCAGAAAGTTCTTCGAGCGGGAGGCCAGAGACGAGGGCGTCGGTCATGTCCTCCAGAATAAGCACCTCCGCTATGGACGATCCCTGCGAGGCGGGAACACCGAACGAACGGCTGGCGGATGCAGCATCCGTTCGCGCAGGTCTTCGTAGATGGGCCGGGTGCGAAGAGCCGCGGCGACGAGGATCGCGCAGACGGATGCCGCGAGCATCGGCGCCAGCACTGTGGCAACGGCCGTCATCTCGACCACGACGGCGATGCCGGTCAGGGGTGCCCGGATCGTGGCAGCGAACATCGAGGTCATGCCGACGAGGACGAACACCACGACCGTCGTATCGGCCACCTCCGGGAGAATCAGCTTCGCGACGGATCCGCAGAGCGCTCCCCACAGCGCACCGATCGCCAGGAGCGGGGCGAACAGGCCCCCGGGGGTTCCCGCCGCGTACGAGAGCGGACCGGCCAGAAACCGGATGACGAGGGTTGCGGCGAGCACGATAGGGATGAGCGACTCGCCGCGAAGTAGGCCCTGCGAGATCGGATCGCCCCCGCCGGCACCGAGCGGGTCGAGGAAGAGCAGCAGGCCGACTGCTCCGCCGATGATCGCCGCCTGGGCCACCGGCGGCACGCGGCGCGCTGCCCGGGCCGCCGTCAGGAACCCGAGGATCAGACGGTTGTATCCCGCACCGAGGATGCCGGTGAGCAGGCCAAACACCGCGAAGACGCCCACTTGCGCGAGGTCGGGCGGCGGGACGGGCGCTACCTGGAAGATCGGCGCATTGCCAACGACGATCCACGCCGTGGCAACTGCCACAGCGACACCGGTCAGGGTTGGGAGGACGATACGCGCGCGCACCGACTGGGCGACCTCTTCGATGACGAAGAGCGATCCGCCCAGCGGAGCGTTGAAAGCGACGGCTAGGCCAGCGCCAGAGAGGGCGGAGTGAAGGGTGCGCGCGTCCGCCGCGGATCTGCGGCTGCGGCGAGCAGCCTCGGCGCCGAGCACCGCACCGATATGAACCGTGGGGCCCTCGCGACCCAGCACCATTCCCGACCCGATCGAGAGCACGCCGCCGACGAACTTCGCCACGAGTACCCCCAGAGCGCTCGGCGGCTCCTCCCCGCGCTCGACAGCCTCGACGTACTGGATGCCGCTCCCGGCCGCCTGCGGGACCCACTTCACGAGAAGTGCTGCCAGCGTCGCGCCCGTGGCGGTGACGGCGATAGCGATGAGCCACCCCCACGCGGGCTGGTCGTGCGCGAACGCGAAGACCTCGATGCGCAGATGCTCGGCCTGGTCGATGCACCAGCGAAAGGCCCCGCCGACGAGTCCGAGGGCGAGACCCGCGATGGCAGCCAGCAGCATGAGGATCGCGATCTGCCGGGCAGCCCCACTGCCGGCATCCGGAGATGTCGTCGACGACGTGTTCCCCGTCATCCCACCCCTGCCCGGGCGCCCGGCGGCGCCTCTTCCGCACTGCCCATCGTGGCATCCGCGCGGTTCGTTTGCCGCGAAGCGCGGACGACGGATGCCACGCACGGCGTGTCGCGGCAACCGAACAGACCCGCACCGGACGGTGGCGCGGCGCGCGTCATCCGTGTCAGCGGCGGTGAACCCTAGGCTCGGCTCGTGCCTTCTCGACCCGCCGGCGCTCCCTCGACGCTGAACCGTGACATCCTGCGGCTCGCGGTGCCGGCCCTCGGCGCCCTCATCGCCGAGCCGCTGTTCCTGATCGTCGATTCGGCACTGGTCGGGCACCTGGGTACCGTGCCGCTGGCCGCCCTCGGGATCGCTTCGGCGATCCTGCAGACGATCGTCGGGCTCATGGTCTTTCTCGCGTACTCGACCACACCGGCAGTCGCCCGACGCTTCGGCGCCGGCGATGCGAAATCTGCGGTTTCGGTCGGCATCGACGGCCTCTGGCTCGCGCTCGGGCTTGGCGCACTTCTGGCCCTCGCCGGATCCCTCGCGACACCACCCCTCGTCTCGCTGTTCGGTGCCACCCAGGAGGTGGCGGCGGATGCGGTGACCTACCTCCAGATCTCCATGTGGGGTCTTCCCGCAATGCTCATCGTGTTCGCCGCGACAGGGCTGCTGCGCGGGATGCAAGACACCGTCACGCCGCTGTGGATCGCCGCGGCCGGCTTCGGCGCGAATGCTGCGCTGAACGCGCTCTTCATTTACGGGCTCGGGTGGGGGATCGCGGGCTCGGCGGTGGGAACCGTGCTGGCCCAATGGGGCATGGTCGTCGCCTACGTCGGTGTCATCGGTCGGCTGGCTCAGCGCCATTCGGCCCAGGTCCGCCCGTCGGCTCGCGGCGTGCGCGGGTCCGCCCGCACCGGCGGCTGGCTATTCCTGCGCACGGTGTCGCTGCGGATAGCCCTCCTGACCACGGTGGCCGTCGCCACCGGGCTCGGCACCGATGAGCTCGCCGGCTGGCAGGTCGCGTACACGATCTTCTCGGCAGCAGCGTTCGCTCTGGACGCCCTCGCGATCGCGGCCCAAGCGCTCATCGGCAAGTCACTCGGCGAGCAGGACCATGCCAGAGTGCGTAAGGTGCTGCAGCGCACCAGCGCGTGGGGTCTGTGGTTCGGCATCCTCGTCGGCGCGGGGGTCGCGGCGGCATCCGGGGTCATCGGCATCCTCTTCACCGGCGACCCGGAACTTGCGGCCATCGTGCAGCCCGCCCTGCTCGTGCTCGCCGTTGCGCAGCCGCTGTGCGGCATCGTCTTCGTCTGGGACGGCGTGCTCATCGGTGCCGGCGACGCGCGCTATCTCGCGATCGCGGGCGCGCTGAATCTCGTACCGTTCCTCCCCGCCCTGGCCCTCGTCGCGATCTTCCACCCCGGCGGCGCCGCTGGGCTCGCGTGGCTTGCCGTCGCCTTCTTCGGCGTCTACATGCTTGCGCGCGCCGCGACGCTCGGCTGGCGGTTGCGGGGCCAGACGTGGCTCGGCTCTACCCTCAACATATGAGCCCCGAGAGCCCCTCCTCCCCCTCGCTGCAGGTGCGACGCAAGCCGCAGCGGCAGAACACTGACGCCGACGTGCTGCGCGGCATCCTGGCTGAGGGGATCGTCGCCCACGTGGGCTTCGTGCGGGACGGCGCACCGATCGTGTTGCCCTACCTCTACGGGGTCGGCGATCTCGGTGAAGGCCCCGTTCTGCTGCTGCACGGGTCGACCGGCGGCGGGCTGTTCTTGGATGCCGCGGGCGAGGGCGTCCCGGTCTCGGTCACGGTCACCCACGTCGACGGACTCGTCTTCGCGGCATCCACGTTCGAGAGCTCCGCGAACTACCGCAGCGCGGTGGTCTTCGGGCGCGCCCGCATTGTGCCTGAAGACCAGCGGGAGCGGGCGCTGTGGCAGGTCTCGGATCACCTCATGCCGGGCCGCCGCGCCGAGGTGCGGGAGATGACCCGCAAGGAAGTCCGCGCCACTCACGTTCTGCAGGTCCCGCTCGATCAGGCGAGCGTCAAGGTCCGCTTCGACGGGGTGGGCGACACTGAGGACGACGGCGAGGATCACACCGTTTGGGCGGGTGTCGTGCCGCTCGCCGTCCGCGCGGGCACACCGATCGGTTCCCCGGTGACCCGCGCGGCAGGGGCTGCGGATGCGGCATCCGTCGCTGCTTTCGCTCAGCGGCTGCACGATCTCGCCGCCGAGCGTGAGGCTCGACTGCGCGAGATCATGCAGCCCTGAGGGCGGCTACGCGCCGTCGCGGACGCTGCGGGCGAATTCGGTGACGTTCGCGCGCAGGGCCTCGATGCGCCTATCGCGCGCCGCCTCACGGTCGAATCCGAGGTACGCCGACGGCGGGAGCTTTCGAACATTCACCGAGCACTCGAAGTTCTCGCAGACGAGGATGCCGACGGTATCGCCGCGCCGTCCGGCGTCGCCCGCTCGCTTGGCGGCGAACATCACGACGTCATTGGGGAGCTGGACGTCGTTGCACCACGAACATTGCGGACGACTCAGGGGGCGAGCATCGGTCTGACGCAGCAGGATGCCGACGGGCTCGTCGTCGAGTTCGATCACGACTGACGCGAGCTTCGGCAGCTTCGAATCGCGGATGCCGAGATAGTCCAGGGACTCCCAGTCGCGAGTGTCGAGGTCGGTGGGAAGGGTGAGGTTCTTGCGCTCGCTGCGCGAGGCGTTGAGAAACGATGCCCGGATCTGAGCGTCGGTGAGGGGACGCATATGCGTGCCTTTCAGGGTGTGAACGCGCGGCGGTAGCCTCGAGCCGAGCCCAGCTCACGCCCAGCGTCGACACCATTCGTACATCACGACGGCCGCAGCAGCGGCCGCGTTGATGGAGCGGGTCGAGCCGTACTGCGCGATCTCGACGCTGCCGGATGCCGCGGCCAGCGCCTCTGCCGAGAGCCCCGGCCCTTCCTGACCGAACAACAGAACGCACGCCTGGGGCAGGTCCGCCTCGGGCAGCGGCCGGGAGCCCTCGACGTTGTCGATCGCGATCACAGGAAGGTTCGCAGCATCCGCCCACACGGCGAAAGCCGCGACATCCTCGTGGTGACGCACGTGCTGATAGCGGTCGGTGACCATCGCGCCGCGCTTGTTCCAGCGGCGACGCCCGATGATGTGCACTTCCGCTGCGAGGAAGGCGTTCGCGCTGCGGACGATGGAGCCGATGTTGAGGTCGTGCTGCCAGTTCTCGATCGCCACATGAAACGGATGCCGCCGCTCGTCCAGGTCCGCGACGATCGCGTCCATTCGCCAGTATCGGTACCGGTCGACGACGTTGCGGCGGTCACCTGCGGCGAGGAGGTCGGGGTCAAGTCGGGGATCATCCGGCCATTCAGCTTCACCGCCCGGCCAGGGTCCGACTCCGTGAGGGAGTTCCGGCTCGCTCCCGGGCTCCGTCTCGTCCTGCACGTCGAGCAATCTATCTGACGGTCGCGCTGAGCCCGGACGGTGAGTGCCCACCGCGCATCTTTTCGGTATACCGAAAAATCGATAGGGTTTCGATATGCCGAAGTCTCCACCGACGCTCACTGCCACGGTCTCGGCACCGGCGCGGAGCCCCCGGCTGGTGTGGCTCCTCGGCCCGGCTATGGTTGCCGGCGTCGCCTACCTCGACCCCGGCAACGTGGCCAGCAACATGACAGCCGGCGCTCGCTACGGCTACCTGCTGGTGTGGGTGGTCGTGGTCGCGAATGTGATGGCCTGGCTCATCCAGTACCTGTCGGCAAAGCTCGGCGTGGTCACCGGTGAGAGCCTGCCGCAGGCGCTCGGGGGGCGGATCCGCAGCGCGTGGGGGCGGCGCCTGTACTGGCTGCAAGCCGAGCTCGTGGCGATGGCGACCGACGTCGCCGAGGTGATCGGCGGTGCCGTCGCCCTGAACCTGCTGTTCGGCATCCCCCTGCTCTGGGGTGGGGTGATCACGGGTGTCGTCTCCCTGGGCCTGCTGATCGTGCAGTCCAGGCGCGGCGCCAGGCCCTTCGAGGTCATCGTCATCGGGCTCGTGGTCCTCATTGCTGTCGGGTTCACCGCCGGAGTCTTCGTCGCGCCGCCCGACCCCGCCGGAATCGTCGGCGGTCTCGTCCCCCGGTTCGAAGGCGCCGACACCGTGCTGCTGGCGGCATCCATCCTGGGCGCGACCGTCATGCCGCATGCGATCTACGCGCACTCGGCTCTCAGCCGCGACCGGTTCGCGCCGACCACCACGGCCGGGCCGTTCGCGTTCGGCTCCGCGGCGGCCGGCCTCGAATCAGGGCGCGGAGTGTCGACGAGGCGGCTCCTGACCGCCACGCGCTGGGACGTCACGATCGCCATGGTGATCGCCGGAACCGTGAACCTCTGCATCCTGCTGCTTGCTGCAGCGAACCTCGCGGGCGTCCCCGGCACCGACTCGCTCGAGGGCGCATACGCCGCCCTGCGCGACGGGCTCGGACCGATCATCGCGACGCTGTTCGCCGTCGGACTGCTCGCGAGCGGCCTGGCCTCCACAGCCGTCGGAGCGTACGCGGGCGCCGAGATCATGAGCGGCCTGCTGCGCATCCGGGTGCCGCTCGTGGTCCGGCGCCTCGTCACGCTCGTGCCCGCTCTGCTGATCCTCGGGTTCGGCGTTGACCCGACCTTCGCTCTCGTCCTCAGCCAGGTCGTGCTCTCGTTCGGCATCCCGTTCGCGCTGGTTCCGCTCGTGTGGATCACCGCACGGCGCAGCGTCCTCGGTCCGTTCCGGAACCGACTCGCAACGACCGTCCTGGGCGTGGTGTCAGCGGCGCTGCTGATCACTCTCAACCTGGTGCTGCTGTGGCTGGTCTTCACCGGCACGTGATCGAGCGCCTACCCGGGGCGGGTAGGGTTTCGGCATGTCCTCCGCGGCCGTCGACGACTATCTGAAGACGATCTACAACCACACGGAGTGGCAGACCGAACAGATCACGCCGTCGCAACTCGCTTCCGAGCTCGGACTTGCGCTCTCGAGCGTGACCGAGATGGTTCGCAAGCTCGCCGCGGCCGGGCTCGTGACCCATCGCCCGTACGGACCGATCTCGCTCACGACAGCCGGCGAGCACCGCGCAGCCGCCATCATCCGCCGCCACCGCCTTATTGAGACCTGGCTCGTACGCGAGTTCGGCTACACCTGGGCCGATGTGCACGAGGAGGCAGAGATCCTCGAACACGCCATCAGCGACCGGCTCCTCGACGGCATCGA